>CAUQFM010000057.1:0-14034 GCA_963517295.1 uncultured Vagococcus sp. | reverse complement strand
ATACACTGGTGATAGATATCATTAAAGAAATTTATTTATCTTCTAGTAATTTTATTGCATTAATAAACTCCTTTTTTGATTCTTCGTCATTTTCTTTAGCCAAAAATTCAATCAAAAAATGTTTAATCTCCTCGTTGCCAGCACCTAAAATCCCTAGTGCCCAAGCAGCTGTTCCACGGATAACTGGTCTGGGATCTTCTTCAATACATCTCAATAAATTAGGAATGGCTGTTTTATCTCTTGAATTAGCTAGAGCAATAATAGCGTTTCTCTGAATCGGCTTTTTTCCACGCCAAGAACCAGCTAAAATACCAAATTTGGTTTTAAATTCTTTATTTGAAATAGTTAATAAAGGTTTAAGTAGTGGCTGAACAATTTCTGGGTCAGGTTCCATCTCTTCATGAAAATGACTGTCTTTTCCTTTGTTAAAAGGACATACCTCTTGGCAAATATCACATCCGTAAATAATAGTTCTGATTTTTGGACGAAATTCTTCGGGCATCATTCCTTTAGTTTGGGTTTGATAGGAAAGACAACGAGTAGCGTTCATTCGTCCATCACCAAGTAAGGCTGAAGTGGGACAGTAATCAACACATTTAGTGCAACTACCACATTGATTCGCCATAGGTGTGTCAGGAGTGAAGGGAATATTCGTAATAATTTCGCCTAAATAAACATAAGAACCATACTCTTCCGTTATTAATAGCCCGTTTTTACCAATAAAGCCAAGTCCTGCTCGTTGTGCAACAGCCACATCAATCAATTCCCCTGTATCAACCATTGGCTTAAAAGTGATGTCAGGATGATCAATACTGATATCTTGAATGTAATCAATTAATTTAGCCATGCGATCTTTTAGCACGTCATGATAATCAGTTCCCCAAGAAGCTCTTGCAAATTTCCCTCTTTTTTCTCCGCGAATTTTTTCAGGACGAGAAGTCATACGTGATGGATAAGCTAAAGCAATTGAGATAATCGACTTTGGTTGATCAAAAATCAGTTCTGGATAAACTCGCTCATCTATATCAGGGTGTTCAAAACCAGTTGTATGATTATTTTCTTTTTGTTCTACTAAACTTGGTTTTAAGTGATCGAAAGGATCTGCAGAAGTAAAACCGATTTTATCAATGCCAATTTCTTTACTTCCAGCAATTATTTGTTCTTTTAAATTTTCATACATTGTAACGTTAGATCCTTTCTCTTTTTTTATAAGTATCTGATATCTTTTCTAAAATTTCAACTTAAAATCAGTTAGAATTCGAATTTTTAAAGTGAAGAGGAGGAGGTCAAGATGCTAATTGCAGAAAGTGAAGAGGGTAAAAAAATAAATTTAGGTTGTTTGAGTAAATGTGAAATTAACCAATTAAGAAAAACGGTGTGTTATTGTCCAGGATGCAAAGAGAAGCTTATTATTAAAAATGGATCAATCATGATGCCTCATTTTGCACATAAAAAAAATAGTCTGTGTGTATCATTTTCAGAAAATGAATCAGAAGAACATCTAAAAGGAAAAAAAATAATGGCAGATAATTGTCGTAAATATGGAGTAGCGTATGAAGTGGAAGCGTATTTACCAGAATTAAATCAACGTCCAGATCTTTTGATTAATCATCAAATAGCCATTGAATTTCAGTGTAGTCCGCTTAGTATAGAACGTTTTAAAGAAAGAACGCTAAATTATCAAGCTTTTGGTTACCAAGTGATTTGGATTTTAGGTAATAAACTGCAATTCAAAGATAAAATCAGTCAGTTACAGCAGCAGTTTATTTATTTATCTAAAGAAATTGGTTTCTATGTATGGGAGATGGATGTGGAAGCGAAAATTATTAAAAATAATTATTTTTTAGTTTCGAGTACTTGGCAAGAGTTTTTTCAAACGAAATCATTTCAACTAGAAAAAGAAAACTTTCTTAACATCGTTGAATTTCCTTTGAAAAGACATCCAGAAGTTAGTTACGAAATCAGATCAAGGATTGCCTGTGAAAAAAGAGTAACTAATTGGAACAGACAGTTAAATCAAAAAACTAAAAAGACTTTATCTGTACAAGAATATTTTTATAAACAGGGAATGAATATTAGGAATTTACCAGAAATAATTATCTTACCTAGCTTTCAAAGTGTTGTCTTAAAGGAGCAAGAATTTATATGGCGATATCAGATATATGAATGTATTAAAAATAATGAAAAAGTAACGTATCAAGAAATTTATGAAGAAATAAAAGAACAGAATTTAGAATCATATTGTTTAATTTCTTCATGTCAGTTTGTAAAGTATCACCTGTCTCTTTATTTATGTTTTTTGATTCAGAATCAGTTAGTCATCAAAAAAGATCGTTATTATTATTATTATACTGAGCATAAATTCGATTTAAAAAAAGCTAGTCAGGAATTTTTAGGAATTCCATTAAAATATGGTATGATTAATAAGTAAATTATGAGAGGGGAGTTATTAAATAATGAGTAAAGCAAAACAATTACCAAATCGAACAGATTTATCAATCGAGGAAACATGGGATTTGACACCTATTTTTAAAGATGATCAAGCATTTGATACAGCGTACGAAGTATTAAGTGAAAAATTAAAAGAAGCAGGTAACTTCCAAGGGACATTAAACCAAGGTTCATCAGAATTTTTAAAAGCGATCGAATATTTATTAGCAGTTCACCGTGAAGTTGAAAAAATCTACGTGTATTCACACTTAAAAAATGATCAAGATACTGGAAATACAACGTATCAAGCTTTATATGCTCGTGCAAGTACATTAGCAGCTCAATCGGGTGCAGCGTTGTCTTGGTTCCAACCAGAGCTATTAAGTCTAACTGATGCTGAAATTAGTGCTTATTTTGAAGAAAATAAAGAGTTAGAAGTTTATCGTTATTTTATTAAAGAAATGACAGACGAGAGAGCCCATGTTTTATCTGCAAAGGAAGAAGAATTATTAGCGAATGCGAGTGAAATTTTATCTGCAGCTGGCGATACTTTTTCAGTTTTAAACAATGCAGATTTAAAGTTCCCAATAGTTAAAGATGATGAGGGGCATAATGTAGAATTATCTAGTGGTTTATTTGGACAATTAATGGAAAGTACTAACCGTGAAGTGCGTCAAGAGGCTTTTGAGGCCTTATATAGTGTCTATGAACAATTTAGAAACACATTTGCTAGTACATTAGGAACAAATGTCAAAAAACATAATTTTAGTGCTAAGGTTAGAAATTATTCTTCAGCAAGAGAAGCTGCTTTAAGCGCTAACCATATTCCAGAATCAGTCTATGATACATTGCTTGAAGTAGTGGGTGAAAACTTACCTTTACTTCATCGTTACGTTGGCTTGCGTAAAAAATTACTTAATGTGGATACGTTACATATGTATGATATGTATACACCTGTTTTAGGTGATGCACCGATTAAGTATTCTTATGCTGAAGCTAAAGAAATTTCATTAAAAGGTTTAATGCCTTTAGGTGAAGAGTATCAAGAGATTGTCAAAGAAGCTTATTCTGATCGTTGGATTGATGTGGTAGAGAATAAAGGAAAACGTAGTGGGGCCTATTCTTCAGGTGCGTATGACACGAAGCCTTATATTTTATTGAATTGGCATGATAGTATCAATCATCTATATACATTAGTTCATGAGATGGGACACAGTGTTCACAGCTACTATACACGCGACACACAGCCTTATGTTTACGGTGATTATTCAATCTTCTTAGCTGAAATTGCCTCAACAACCAATGAAAATTTGTTAACTGAATATTTGTTAAAAACAGAAACAGATCCTAAAGTTCGTGCTTTTGTGTTAAATCATTATTTAGATGGCTTCAAAGGAACAATCTTCAGACAAACACAATTTGCTGAATTCGAGCATTTTATTCATACTGAGGATGCTAAAGGAACACCATTAACAAGTGAATATTTAAGTGAGTATTATGCTGAATTGAATGCAAAATATTATGGATCTGAAGTTGAGAAAGATCGTGAGATTTCATTTGAATGGAGTCGTATCCCTCATTTCTACTACAATTATTATGTATTCCAATACGCAACAGGTTTCTCAGCAGCTTCTGCTTTATCAGATAAGATTATTAAAGGAGAAGAGAATGCTTTAGAAAATTATTTAGGATTCTTAAAAGCTGGAAGTAGTGATTACCCAATCGAAGTCATGAAAAAAGCCGGCGTTGATATGACCAAAGCTGATTATATTCGTGATGCAATGAAAGTATTTGAAGCAAGACTAAATGAATTTGAAGCATTAATTGAAACGTTATAAGATAAAAAGTAAACGAGGCAGACATTTTTTAGTCGACCTCGTTTTTTTGTTGTATACTATTTTTAAAGAGAGTTAATAATTATTTGGAGGATAATGATGCATAAAAAGAAAAATTCACCTAAAATACTATCAATAGTCTTATTATGTCTGTTAGGTCTGTCATGGTGGTATATAGTATGGGATAAATACAAAGAAAAAACTAGTCACAATATTGAAGCGGAACATGTCTACTCACATCGAGGAGCTTCAGGAGAAGAAATTGAGCATACATTTGAAGCCTATGATCTAGCGATTAGCTATGGTAGTCGCTACATAGAGCAAGATTTAGTAACATCAAAAGATCAAACACTATATGTTTCTCATGATTTAACCGCAACAAGATTAACAGGCGAAAATAAAAAATATAGTGAAATGACAGATAATGAAATTGAAAAATTACAAACCAAAAACGACGAAAAAATCCATAAATTAAGTGATGTTTTTGAGCGATATCAAGATACTGTGAACTATGTTATTGAATTAAAAGGTGAAGATGAGCAAGTTGAGTTATTTGAAGAAGAAGTACAGCAGGCTAAGCTAAAAGATAAAATAATCGTTCAATCTTTTAAAATAAAAACGCTAGAAAAACTAAACGAAACATTTCCTAATATGAAAAAATTACTTTTAGTAAAAGATCAAAAGACTCTGGATCAAACTATCAAACATTCAGCTGTAGATATATTTGGCGTTAGTAAAAAACTAATGACAGAAGAAAATATAGAAAACATCCACAAGAATAAAAAAGAAGTTAGCGTATGGACGTTGAATAGTTCAGAAGATATAAAAAAAGCAATCAATCTTAATGTGGATACCTACTTTACTAATTTTACTGGTAAAGCTTTGTTACTAGAAAAAGAGAACAGAAAAATTAAATAAATAGAGGATAGCCGCAAAAGTGGGCCATCCTCTATTTATTTATACGAATAATTTTTAATAGTCAGGGGATAAAAAGTCTGCTCTCACGACAACTTCACCAAAAACGATCAATCAAAAAGACCGATTGTTCGTTTTTGCCTCCAGTTGCTCAGAGCAAAACGACTTTTGACCCACCCTCATTTTTTTCAATACAAATGTAACCTATCATCTTCATCTGTATCGTAGTATTTTTCAAAACTGCAGTCAGATTCAAATAATTGTTGAATAACGGAATGTGGCATGTCATCAGTAACTAAGACACCAAAATCACGGTCACAACGATAGTTGAATATCACAGCATCTGTGAATGATTCGATATTCATTTCCTGAGCTATCTGTTGATCCATTTTAAAAAAGTCAACAATTAAATCAGATGCTCGATCTGCTTCGTAAATCTCCAAGTCAACGCCAATAGAAGATAAAATATCAGTAACAAGATGTTTTGAGTAAATATCTTGCTGGCTCCCCACTCTTTCTTGTAGTTCATATAAAAAAGCACGTCCAATTTGTTTACCTTGCAATTGGACAGCTTTTAAGTCTAAACAGGCTGAGTAGATGGTATTGAATAACTCATTACGACATTTCAAATTATGAGTGGTAATATTATTTTTCACCAAATAATTTTGAATGACTCTTGGATTTAGAACGGGAATTAGTCTGAAATGGACTTTTTCCGTTTCTTTTGCAATAATGTCTAAATATTTTTTTTCTGCTGTTAAACTTTGTTCATCTAAAGGATTGATAAAAAGGTAAATTTCAATCATTAGCACGAGCCTCCTAATCAAAAACCTAATTGCCCCTAATTACTTATAATTTATCAAAAAAATTACAGAAACTAAAGGAAAAGGCTTGTGAAATTTATTATGCCGTAAAGTTGTTTTTATGAATCATCATACGAGCTATTTTTTTTTCTGCAACTCGTATTGGAATATTATGTTCTGCTAAAAATCCTAAGAAGAAAACTTCTCCATCTTTTGCGTCAGTAACTTCCATTTCTAATTCATAATCAGTTTTACCGTAGTAATTGCTTTTATCCAATACTAGTAAAACGTTTGACCTCACGTTAATTTCCCCCCGAGTTGTTGTTAACTCGCCAATTACCATTAAATCTGATAATTTAATCCCTTGTTCATTCAAAAAAATAGCAACTTCACTTACTTCAGGCAAGGCTTGTTTATCTAAAGACGCGCCTTCTAAATAAGTTTCAAGTTGATCAGTTACCTCTAGTAAAGTATGTTGATTAGAAGTAGGTGTTTTTAATGTTAATTCGGTATAATTATTAGTTTTTCTAATTCTAAGGCCCATTTTTTTCTGTTTTAACTGATAGTCTTCTGTATCAAAGTAAACGTTAGTTTGTGTATGAAGATCAGTTAAATGATACTCGGCTAGTAACATTTCATATTCAATTTCACTTAATAGATTTTTAAATTCTATTTCTAACTCTTTTGCCATAAGAACACCTCAATTTAACATTTTACCTCTTTATTGAAATAAAAACAATTTATAACGACTTTTATGTTTTTAAAGGTCTAACGTTTTGTGTTTAATTATGATAAAATATACGATGTATGCTTAAGAATAAGGGCGGGGATTGGAAAATGATGGATAGTGAATGGAAGTTGTTTTTAGCACCGTATGAACAAGCTGTCTCAGAACTTAAAGTTAAATTGAGAAGTATTAGAACACAATACCAAGAAAATAATTTACACACACCAATTGAATTTGTAACAGGTCGAGTGAAATCTTTAGATAGTATTTTAACAAAGTCTAAGATTAGAAACATTGATTTAGATAGAGTGGACACAGATGTTCAAGATATTGCAGGGTTAAGAATTATGTGCCAATTTGTTGAAGACATCTATGAAGTCGTTGGCTTATTAAGACAACGTAATGACTTTAAAATTATTCAAGAAAGAGATTATATTGCTAATAAAAAAGCAAGTGGTTACCGGTCATATCATTTAGTGATAGAATATCCAGTTCAGTTGATTTCTGGTGAGAAGAAAATTTTAGTGGAAATTCAAATAAGAACATTAGCAATGAACTTTTGGGCAACAATTGAACATTCGCTTAATTATAAATATCAAGGTGAATTTCCAGAAGAGATTAATACACGATTAGAATTAACGGCAGAAGCGGCTTATTTGTTAGATGAAGAGATGTCAAAAATAAGAGATGAAATTCAAGAAGCACAGCATTTGTTTTCATATCGGAGACCAAGAAAAAAACGGATTAAAAGAGAACATGAAGATTAAATAAAGAAAGGATAAGGCAGAGATGAACATTGCAGTTGTTGCTAATACAGCAAAAAAATCAGTGGATGTAGCAAAAGAATTAAAAGAAAAATTAGTTGAAGCTGGGTTTGTTTTAGAAACTGAAAAACCTGACGTTGTGATAACGATTGGCGGTGATGGCACATTACTGAATGCCTTCCATACTTATGTTGATCGAATTGATCTTGTCCAATTTATTGGTGTTCATACAGGACATCTAGGTTTTTACACTGATTGGCGAGATTACGAGTTAGATTTGTTAGTCAAAAGTTTAAAGGAAGAGGTTAGTAAAGGCGTTTATTATCCTTTGTTAGATGTGAAACTAGCTTATTCTGATACAGAAGAAACAAAACATTTTCTCGCTCTAAATGAAGCAACAGTCAAAAACTTAGATAAAACATTGGTTGCTGAAGTTTATATAAAGGATGAATTATTTGAAACTTTTAGAGGGGATGGTTTATCTGTATCAACACCAACTGGCTCAACTGCTTATAGCAAAAGTATCGGAGGAGCAGTTATTCATCCACGAGTTAATGCGATTCAATTAAATGAAGTGGCATCAATTAATAATCGAGTGTATCGATCATTAGGTTCGCCCATGATTATTGCTAAAGATGAATGGATTCGCTTGGAATTAAAAAAAGGTGATAATTATCAGTTGCATGTAGATCACTTTGTTATTCCTCAAGAAAATTTGTCTTCAATGACATTAAAAATATCAGATAAGAAAATACAGTTTGCATCGTATCGTCATACACATTTTTGGCGTCGGGTGAATGATGCCTTTATTGGAGAGAGTTGAGAAAAGAATTATGGAATTTAAATGGTGTGTCGATACAGAAGCAATGAAGTTAAAAGTTTTTTTAAAAGAGCAGGGGGTTTCTAAAAAGTTACTCGCAAAAGTTAAGTTTCAAGGTGGGACACTTTGTGTGAACAATGAAATCAGAAATGCTCTTTTTGAAGTGTCTAAAGGCGATTTGGTTACAATGACTATCCCTGATGAGGGGGAGCATGAAACCTTACTACCTGATGATAGTTTTTTAGATGTGATCTATGAAGATGAGCATCTATTAGTAGTGAATAAACCGAGTGGTGTGGCATCAATTCCTGCTCAGTACCATCCAAAAGAAACGATGGCTAATCGAGTGAAGCATCATTATAATAAAAATCAATATGTGGATCGTGTCGTTCATGTAGTAACGAGATTAGACAGAGATACCACAGGATTAATGCTATTTGCCAAGCATGGATTTGCTCATGCGATGCTGGATAAGCAATTAAGAAGTGGTGAATTAAAAAAATATTACACTGCTTTAGTTAGTGGAGAAATAGAACAATTAGAAACATTTGCACGAATTGATTTACCCATTGGCCGTGATACTAACTCAATTATTAAACGGCAAGTAACAGAAGATGGGCAACAAGCGGTGACTGATTACTGGTTAGAAAAAAAAGCAAATCAAGTCGCACTTGTAAAAATTCAGCTACATACAGGACGGACTCACCAGATTAGAGTTCATTTTTCGGCAATCGGTTGTCCACTTTTAGGCGATAGTATGTATGACGGAAATATGAATTTAGGTATTGATAGACAAGCCCTTCACTGCACTAGATTAGAATTAAAACATCCATTCACAGGTGAAAAAATTGTGTTAGAACAAGAATTACCTGAGGATATGAAAGTAATACTAAATAAGTAAATAGGAGGCAAACCTTATGAATGAAAACGAAGAAATGGAAAGACAATTCGAATTTTTAAGGCAATTGCTCCAAGCTGATAAGATAACGGAATTTAGAGAAACATTTTTAGATTGGCATTTGTATGAACAAGGACAGTTTTATTCTTCTTTAGATGAAAATGAGCGTCAGCGTTTATATACTTATTTATCGCCAAAAGAAATAGCCGATATGTTTGATACAATTGAAGAAGATCACGAAGACATGAAAGATTATTTATCTGAGATGTCACCTCGTTATGTTGCTGATATGCTAAATGAAATGTATACAGATAATGCGGTGGATTTACTTAACCAGTTAGATAAAGAAGAGGTTTCTAAGTATCTGAGTTTAATGGCGTCAGAGGATGTTCGTAAAATAAAACAATTGTTAGGATATGAAGATAAAACAGCAGGATCTATCATGGCAACAGAATATGTGTCTATAGTCGCTAATCAAACGGTTCGATCTGCTTTAACTCTACTAAGAAAAAAAGCTCAAGAAGCTGAAATTATCTACTATGTTTATGTCGTAAGTGAAGCTAATTGTTTAGTGGGAGTTATTTCTTTAAGGGATTTGATTGTCAATGATGATGATACGTTGATTTCAGAAATGAAGGAAGATCGAATTATTTCTGTTAATGTAGCAGATGATCAAGAAGATGTTGCAAAAACAATTAGAGATTATGACTTTTTAGCAGTACCAGTTGTGGATGATCATGATCGTTTATTAGGAATTATTACAGTAGATGATATTATTGATGTTATTGATGATGAAGCAGCTAGTGATTATTCCGGACTTGCTGGTGTTAACGTGGGAGCTGCAGCAGAAACGCCCATGAAAGCCTCGTTAAAAAGATTGCCTTGGCTAATAACTTTATTATTTTTAGGAATGTCTACAGCAACGCTAATTAGTCACTATGAATCACTAATTACGGAAGCGAGTATTTTAGCAGTTTTTATTTCTCTGATTACAGGAACAGCAGGAAACGCTGGGACGCAATCGCTAGCAGTTGCCGTGAGACGTTTAGCGATTTCAGATGATAAAGATGAAAGCTTTTTTAAATTAATCTCAAATGAAATTTTAACAGGTGTTATTACTGGTTGTGTAACGGGAATCGTTATTTTCCTAGTGGTTGGTTTTTGGAAACACAATTTTATTTTAGGTTTTGTTATCGGAATTGCTATGTTATGTGCTATAACTGTGGCAAATTTAGCAGGAAGTTTTATTCCTATGTTGATGGAAAGATTAGGGTTTGATCCGGCAGTAGCCAGTGGGCCTTTTATAACAACATTAAGCGATTTAACAAGTGTTTTAATTTATTTTAATATTGCACAGTTATTTATGGGCTTTTTTATAGGTTCAAAGTAAAAAATAATAGAAGGAATAATTTTCTAATAAATTACCTTCTATTTTTTTTGTGCTAAAATATAAGAAAAGACATTAGAGGTGAAATGCAATGTTATTAGAACATAAAATAAATAATGCACTAAATTGGGTAGAAACTCACCAAATAACAGAACATGAAAAGAATGTTATTCTAACCGATTATGATATTCCGTTAGAAATATTAGATTATGTGACCGATATTTACGAACAAAGTAATTATATTCATGATCCCATAGAAGGCTTAGATTTAGTTATATTACATGTACCAACAAAATTAGATAAACAAAATCGCTACATTTCAAGACCGATTAGTTTTTTAATCAGTCATAATACTATCTTTACGTTTAATGAAGGAGAGGTATCTCTTGAACATAAAGGTCTATATGAAATGGTAAGTGATGATCGAGACTGCACAGCGACTTCCTTTATGTTAGAAGGAATAAATGATTTGGTTGATAGCTATATTCCAGTTCTTAGAGAAATGACGAAAGAAAGACATAAATTAGATGATTTGCTAACAAAAAGATTAACTAATCGGGATTTGATCAAGCTTTCTTATTTGCAACAAACACTGACTTTTTTTGTAAGTGCTACAGAAAGCAATGTGGATGTTTTAAATTTATTAGAGAAATCTCGTTTTGGTCAAACATTCTCACCTGAAGAAAAAGAACGTTTAGAAGATGCTTTAATAGAAGCGGAGCAAATCGACCATATGACTAATTTAGAAGCGAAAATTGTCAATAAAATATCACAAATTTTTGATAGTATTATGAATAATAATTTGAATGATACCATGAAATTTTTGACAGTTTGGTCTTTGGCTTTGGCTATACCAACACTAATAACTGGCTTTTTTGGGATGAACATTCACCTACCAGAACTAGATAGTAAGTATGGTTGGATTTATTTGATCATTTTGTCAGTTATTTTAATAGGTTGGTTGATATTAGGTTTGAAGAGAAATCGAAAAATGTAGTTATTTTGGAGGGGAAGTAAATGAAAGAATTAATAAAAAAACAATTTTCAGTTGATTTTAATTGTCCTCTAGAAGCCCTTGAAGAAAATGTTTTTGTAACATATAAAAGTGATAATAACTCAAGATATAAGGCTAGGTCTAAAGGGAGTATTGTTTGTTATAATGGAAAATTATATGTTCGAACCGAAGAAGAGAGATTGACTCAAAAGTTAAAACATAAATATAATCAAAAAAATTCTGATTGGTTTTTAGAACTACCGAATTTAAGAGAATTAAAAGATGAATTAGCAGAGTTTGATTTGAAAATTGAGTCAATTAATCCTTTTTTAATTCCTATAAAGGAAAAAATGATAACTGATAAGTGGGACGGAAAATTTGTGTTCATTGAAAAAGAAGCTATTCTTAATTTTAAAAAAGATAAAAGAATAACTGAAGCTTTTTGCTACTCAGAGAATGATCCAGATCAAATTGGACTAGCTTATTATGAAAAAAATGAATTAAAAGCTATTTGTGGAGCGAATTGGAATGGAAAATATACATGGGAAATTGGGATAGAAGTATTAGATCATCAGTTTGAAAAAAAGGGTGTTGCAACAGCACTGGTGCGCAACTTAACTTCAAAGATATTATTAGATCATCCGAATGTATTGATTGTTTATAGCACGTCTTTTTCTCATGTTAACTCAATGAATGTTGCAATAAATGCTGGGTTTAAAATAGGCTGGACAGAAATTGCATTTAATTAGATAAAAAAATAAGTCATCACACAAAAAAATGTGGAATGGCTTATTTTTTATATTGTAACTTATTTTTAAAATTGGAAAGCAACAATTTTTGTACCATGAATTTCTTTAACTTGTAAGAAATTGATGATAGAATCAACGTTTTCATGGTTAATGCCGCCACCAGGTAGAATAGTAATCCGGTTATTGGCATAAGAAATTAAATCATTAATATACTCTAAATTTTGCTCAATGAGTGTTCCACTAACACCGCCATGAGTTAAGATACGATCTACGTTACGTTCAGATAACCAATCAATCGCTAAAAATTGATTGTCGCGGTTCATTGCATCAAAAGCCATGTGAAATGTGATTTGTAAACCATCTGCGGCATCAAGTAGAATGTTTAGCGCTTCTTCATCAATCCAATTCGATTCATTTAAGCAACCAATAACAATGCCATCAACTCCTAAATTTTTTGCTTCATAAATATCATTTTCCATAATTTTAATTTCTGTGTCTGTATAAATAAAGTTACCACCACGTGGGCGAATAATTGCCATAACAGGAACAGATTTATCACTACAATAAGCAATTGTTTCAGTCATAACACCTTTACTAACAGTTGTGCCACCTACACTTAAGTTATCACAAAGTTCAATACGACCAGCACCTGATGCAATCGCACTTGGGATATCAGTAAAGTTTTCAGCACAAAATTCTTTTATAATCACGAGTTAATCCTCCAATATATCTAAAGTTAATTTAAGAATAGTATAGCATAAAGCTAGTACTGATTACTTATTTTTTATGATAGAATAAGAATAATAATATGGAACAAGGGAGTAAAAAAGTGATGCTAAAGAAAAAAATTGATTACGGACGGGAATTTGTGGCGAAACATTTAGCTATTTTCCAATGTCCAAAATGTAAAAAGGGATTTACAGAAATTTCTGGGAATACAATGATTTGTCAAAATAATCATCGGTTTGATTTATCTAAAAAAGGAACAATTCATTTTCCAGATCATCATATGACAAGTGATTATGATAAAGAGATGCTAGTAAGTAGACGCAAAATGATTCAAAAAGAATTATACTTCCCAATCATGGAAGAAATAAGTTTGCTCTTAGAAGAAGAAACAAAAGAGGATTATATAGTTGATATGGGATGTGGAGAAGGTAGTTTTATTGATCGCTTAATGGCTGATTTTAACGACCAAGCTAACTACTTAGGGTTTGATTTATCCAAAGAAGGTGTTCAGTTAGGTAGTGACTTTTCGGAAAAAGCTTTTTTCTTTATTGGAGATGTCACAGATATGCCTTTTAGGAATGAAAGTATCTCAACTTTATTGAATATTTTTTCACCTAGTCATTATGAAGAGATGCTACGCGTCTTAAAACCTGGTGGTCAATTAATTAAAGTGATTCCAGAAGCTTTTTATTTAACAGAAATGCGTGAAGTTTTTTATCATGACAATCCAGAAAAGCAAAGTTATTCTAATGAAAATGTTTATGAAAAATTCAAAAAAGATGTAAATTTAGTGTCAGAAAAACATCTAACTTATAAATATCCTGTACTATCAGAAGATTATGAAGATGTTTTGAAAATGTCTCCTATTAACTGGGGAGCTTCTGAAAAAGCTAAAGCTTACGCTAAAGCACATCCTTTCAAAGAGCTGACTATAGATGTGAAAATTCTGGTTGGAAAAAAATAGTAATTTTCACATTCGAAGT
>CAUQFM010000056.1:0-14142 GCA_963517295.1 uncultured Vagococcus sp. | reverse complement strand
AAGTACTTTTATTACCAGGCAAATGCATCTGTTTTTTCTTTTAAATAGTTTAACCAAGACTCTTTTTTTATTTCTAAGAAAGTTAAAGAGATTCCAGCCATATTCGTTGAAGTCATAAAATTACCACTTTTTTGAAAAACGACCTCGATATCTTCTAATTGCAATAAACGTTTCACATCATTAGCAAAAATATATTGCTCCATTATCGTCGTTGCACCTAAACCGTTAATCATTACTGCAAATGAATCAGAATGATCACGGTCATACTGGATCAACAATTTATTAATCAATTCATTCGCTAGGTATTCCGAAGAATAAAAAGGCTCTTCACGGTAACCAGATTCTCCGTGAATCCCAATTCCATATGAAATTTGCCCTTTTTCTAATTCAAAAACAGGTTCCTCACTACCGATTGTCTTGCCGCTTGCTAAGGCAACTCCTAATGTATTAGTCGCTAAAATAACCTCTTCACCTAATTTTTTCAGCTCTATTAATGATAAGCCATCTCTAGCTGCTGCTCCTAATATTTTATGAACAAATATCGTTCCTGTTACTCCACGACGCCTTTTTTTGTAACTGCCTTCTTCAACAGAGCAATCATCATTAACAATCACATGATCTACTAAGATACCTGCTTCTTTTGCTTGTTTTTCAGCTTCTAAAAAGTTATTCACATCAGCTTCAAAATTTTTTATAATTAAGAGAACGCCTTTATCAGTAGCTACTTGCTTAATCGCTTCTAAAATATCACTCGTTTTAGGAGGTATAAAAATCGGACCACTGACACTAGCGGCTAACATACCGTTCCCTACATATCCAAAATGAGCGGGTTCATGCCCACTTCCTCCACCACTAATTAAAGCCACATGATCTGCTTCACTGTTTTTTATTTTGATAATACCAGTATCTTTTATTCTCACTAATTTCTCTTGATGGATAAATGCTACACCATTTAATACTTGAGAAACAGTGTCTTTGGGTTTATTAATAATTTGAGTCATAATTCTTCTGCCTCCAGGTTCAACTTTATTTAGTGTAACATAAACCCTTCATTTACAATAGATTGAGTAAAATAAAAAAGAGGAGCGATGATTTACCTTCTCAATCGAAAAAGTAAATCATCCATCTCCCCTAGACTATTATTTATTTATTTTTGTAGTCACTACCAATTTTATCAGCAGCCATAATTGCTTGAGCTACTTCTTCAACAACGATTGGGAATGGCATTGAATGAATTGATTCTTCTGGAATACAGGCTTTTTCAGCCACTTCCATTGCTTCTTCAAAAGTGATTGATTCAACACCGATATCAGCTAAACAAACTGGTAAGCCGATTGATAAACTGAAATCTAAAACTTCGTGTAATTCTTCCACTGGCGCATTTTCTAATACTAATTGACAAATCACACTGAAAGCTACTTTTTCACCATGGAAATAATGATGAGTTCCCTCTAAAGCTGTTAAACCATCATGGATTGCATGAATTGCTGCTAAACCACTACTTTCAAAGCCTAAACCTGATAATAAAATGTTTGTTTCAACAATATTTTCTAAGGCTGGTGTTACTATATTGTTATCACAAGCAATTTTAGCATTGTAGCCATTTTCTAATAATGTTTCGTAACAAACTTTAGCTAGCGTGTAAGCTGCGATTGTATTTTTAGCTGGTAATGTTTCTTTTGTTTGGTAACCATTTGGAAGTCCAGCATTAACATTTGAGAATGAGCGAGATGTCGCACGAGCTTCAAATAGTGTTGATAAAGCATCTCCCATACCTGCTACTAAGAAACGAGTCGGTGCATTTGCGATGATTTTTGTATCCACCATAACCACACTTGGGCTTTGTTTAAAGTAAGCATAATCATCAAACTCACCATCTTCAGTATAAAGAACTGCTGAATGTGATGTTGGAGCATCTGTTGCGGCAATTGTTGGAACGATGATTAATGCTTCACCTTCTGCCACACATTTAGACGTATCAATGGCTTTACCACCACCAAGACCAATCACACAATCTGTTTGTTTTTCTTTGGCTACTGCTTGAAGTCTAGCAACTTCTTGACGAGAACACTCACCATTAAAATGACTTGCTACGATTGTAATACCAAATTTTTCAGCTGTTTCATCTAATTGTTTTTGGACACGGTTAATATCATCTTGATGAGCTATTAATAAAGCTGATTTTCCAAATGTTTTAACAAAATAACCTAAGTTTAAAATTTCATCTTCACCTTGTACGTATTTAGTTGGACAAATAAATGCTTTTCTCATGACTGACACTCTCCTGGTTTCTTTTATTTATTATTTGATTTTTAATGGTGCTAATTGTTCTTCAATTGCTGATAAATCTGCTCCTGCTTGAACTAATGCAGCTGCTGTATAACTACTTTCTAAAAGGGCTGTATCATATAAAATGACTTCTTTATCTGTCATTTCGATTGCCATTTCTAAATTCATCTTAGCGCTACCTAAATCATAAAATGCTAAGATTTTATCTGATTCATTTTCTTCAAAAGCAGCTAATATTTTTTCAAAACTTGTTCCAACACCGTTATCTTCTGTACCACCCGCTGTTGTAACTGATACATCTTTAGCTACTTCATTAATTAAACGCTGAATACCTTTCACCACTTCAGATACGTGGGAAACCATCACAATTCCTAAATTCATTATTTAATCCCCCCTGCTTCAATCATTGTTTCAAATAGGTAGGCACTCGACATTGAGCCTGGATCAATATGACCAATTGAACGATCACCTAGATAGGATGCTCTACCTTTTGATGCTTTAATGTCTTTCGTTGCTTCTGTAAATCCTTGAACTTTTTCAATCGTTAATTCATTATTTTTTAAGGCTTCAATCGTCGGTGCCCAAGTATCAATCATGGTTTTTTCACCAATTTCACCTTTACCACGTTTTTGAATATCTGCTAAACCAGCTTCTAAAATTTCCACGATATCCTCAGATTTCATAGACGCTTTTGTCATGCCCATAAAGGCAGAACCATAAAGTGGTCCAGACGCTCCACCGACTTTACTAATAAGTGTCATAGCTGATAATTTCAGTGTATCTGTAACTGTTTCTGGATTTTTTTCTGTGATAGCTTTCATCATTTCAGTTGTTCCACGAGCCATGTTTGCCCCATGATCCCCATCACCAATTGGCGTGTCTAAATCACTTAAATATTGTTTATTTTCAACAACTTTATCTGTGAAAAGTTGTAGCCATTTTTTTAATGTTTCATTTGTCATACTTATCTCCTCCTCTTACCAAGCAATTGTTGTTACTGGGTAATTTAATTGCTCTTTCCATTCGTTGTCTAACTTGATCATTGTTAATGATAAACCTGACATATCAATAGCAGTCATTAAATCTCCAACTTTTTTAAATTCAATGATTAGCTCTTCTTCTGCTAGTAATTCTTTCACATCATTCATAAAAACAAATTGTTCCATTAAAGGAGTGCTTCCCAATCCGTTGACTAAAACACCATATGTTCCTCCAGCATTCCACTTGAATTCACCTTTTAATTTTTCAACTAACTCTTTTGCTAATCCTTTTGAAGATTTTAACTCTTCTTTACGGTAACCAGGCTCTCCATGAATCCCTACGCCGTATTCAATTTCATTATCTTCTAATACAAATCCTGGTTTACCAACGGCTGGAACTGTTGCACCAGTTAAAGCAACTCCGATTGTTTTAATATTTGGCATTAATTTATCTGCTATTTCTTTCACTTCTGCTAAGTTTTTACCTTGATCTGCGTAAGCTCCTAAAATTTTATGAACTAAGACAGTTCCTGCAACTCCACGACGACCTGCTGTATACGTACTATCTTCAACAGCGATATCATCGTCAACAATGATTGTTTCAACTTCGATACCTTCCATCTCAGCCATATCTTTAGCCATTTCAAAATTCATGACATCCCCAGAATAATTTTTAATAATTAACATCACGCCTGCACCAGTATCAGCAGCTTTAATTCCTTCGAGTACTTGATCAGGAGTTGGAGAAGTAAATATTTCACCACAAACAGCTGCGCTTAACATACCGCGACCGACAAACCCAGCATGAGATGGTTCATGACCACTACCACCACCACTGACTAAACCAACTTTACCTTTTCCTAAGTCTTTTCTTACAATGACATCGGTTTCATTCACACGTTCAACTAAATCACTATAAGCATACGTTAAACCTTCAAGCATTTGATTTAAAATCTCTTCTGGTTGGTTAATTATTTTTTTCATTATGTATTCTCCCTTTCTTTTGGTAACGTTCTCATCTACTCTTACAGTATAAAATGAAAACCTTTTCTATGTAATGGACAAATTTTAAAATGTGTCCGCTTTATTTTTAATTTGTCATTTGAGATGTTCCTTGTTATTCTTAGTAAGAACAGTTAAAGGATGTGAAAAGATGGTATCAAATGGCTCTTTAATCACAAAAAAAGTTATTGCTTATTCATTTAAAGATTTAATGAAGACAAAAGACTTTCAAAAAATATCAATCAAAGAAATTATGAGTCATGCCGATTACCGAAGACAGACTTTTTATGATCATTTTGTAGATAAATATGAGCTTTTAGAATGGATATACGATCAAGAAATCACAGAAATTATCGAACATTTTATTAGTTATGAGCATTGGACAAAAATCATTCCTCGAATGCTTCACTATTTTAAAAAGAATCATCTATTTTACCAAAAGGCTTTGCTTATACCAGAAAATAGTTCCTTTGATACTTGTTTTTCAAACCATATTCAGTTATTTATCAAGAGTATTCTTACTGAAACAACTCCTGATATGTATTCGGTGGAACAATTAGAAAAAAATACCCTCTTCTATGCTTACGGCTTTACAGGTATTATTAAAGAGTGGATTCAAACGCAATGCGAAGCACCTATTGAAGAAATGGAAGACTTTTTAATCTCCGTTATAGATACAACCATAAAAAAAGCAAGAGACTGACATTTTTTATGTCAATCTCTTGCTTTTTAAAATTTTTATTAATAGTTAGGACTCAAATTGCAGTACCTCCAGTTACTCGGAGCAAAACGATTTTTTCATCACCCTATTTTAGTTAGGATTTTAAAATCTACTCCTTCAATAACTTCACTAAACTCAATCAATCCAAAGTGCGGATTGGTTGAGTTTACCTCCAGTTACTCGGAGCAAAACGATTTTTTCATCACCCTATTTTAGTTAGGATTTTAAAATCTACTCCTTCAATAACTTCACTAAACTCAATCAATCCAAAGTGCGGATTGGTTGAGTTTACCTCCAGTTACTCGGAGCAAAACGATTTTTTCATCACCCTATTTTAATGTAATATACGTCCTTT
Source organism: uncultured Vagococcus sp. (assembly GCA_963517295.1). GTDB lineage: Bacteria > Bacillota > Bacilli > Lactobacillales > Vagococcaceae > Vagococcus. The sequence continues at coordinate 8,795 of CAUQFM010000056.1, read as the reverse complement.
GGCTAAGTTTTCGTTTACTTTTTTAAATAAACGATCTGCTTTAGGATATAAAATATATCCAGCTATAAAGAAGCCAATTGTTACACCTACTAATATTGTAATTGCTTTAATTGCTGATGGCCAGTAAATCCCACCAACTGATTCTCTTAATAAATTCACGGCATGAGTAAATGGAATGAATGGGTGAATCGCTCTAAAGAACGGACCAGACATCTCAATCGGGAAGTTACCACCACCAGCTGAAATGGAAAGTACTAAGATGATAATCGCGATTCCCTTACCGAGATTATCAAATAAAGCAACTAGAACGTACACCATCATCATAAAGGTGAAATCAATTAACAAGGCAAACAGAATATTCCAGACTGGATGTTTTGTATAAGAACCTAGTAACCATTGATTACCTAACACTACGATTAAAGCTTGGAAGAAACCTACTGTTAGATAAGTCATCATTCGCCCTAAGAATTGTTCACGTTTTGTGTATTTTTTCTTTTGTTCTTCATCTAAATGGAACTTAGTTGAGGCAATACTTGAGAACAAGACTGCTCCAACCCATAAACAAAGAGCTGTATAGAACGGTGTACTTGCTGATCCATAGTTAGGAACAGGATAGATATCTGTTTGTTTTAATTTAACCGGACTTGAGATAAAGCTACTTTCTTTATTCGCATCATTTTTAAGGTATTTAATCACTTCTTCAAGGTTAACATCTTTTTGACCTTCACGAATTAACTTACTTGCCTTACCAATGCTGTCTTTGATTTTTGGCCAATCATTGTTAATCAGATCCACTCCTGATGCTAAAGCACTTTCGAATTTCGGTGCTTTTTCATTGACCATCTTCATTGTTTTTTGGACATCTGATTCAACACCAGGTAAATCTTTTTGAATGAAATCAGATGCTTTATTTAATTTATTTTTAAGTACTGGGAAGTCATTTGTAAAGAACGCTGCCCCGTTATTAATACCACCTACGATTAAATCCATGTTTCCATTCAGTAACTCATTAGCTGAATGAATTTCTGCTTGAATCGCTGGTAATTCTTGTTGATATGATTCTAAGAACCCAATCGCGTGTGTGATTGTTTTTGAGGTACTTGTCATTAAACTATCTAAACGATTTATCAAATCATCTGAAATAACTGAGTTTGTAATATTTCCTGCTTTTGTCAAAACTTCTTGTGCTTCTTTAATTAAAACATCCACATCTGCTTGAATCGCGTTCACATCGATGGCACTAACAATATTATTAATGTTAACTGCTTCACTTCTAATATCATTAAGGGCTTGTTTTAATTGTGCTGGACTCTCTGCTAATGTATCAAAGTTGGCAATCACATTATCCACTCTGACTTTAGCTCCATCTACTGCTACTTTGGCTGATTGTAATTTTGCAATCACACCATCTAAATGATTAGACCCAGTCAATGCTTGTAGATTTTGGAGTAACTCAACAATGCCTTGAATCATTTCACTTTGTCCACCTAAACGATTAGACAAGGAAACTAATTCAGTTTTTAATTGTGCTTTTTCATTTGCTGAAAGTTCATTGTCACCAATAATCTTAATTAATCCATCTGTAATGACGATTGTTTCACTTGAAACTACTTGGACAATTGTTATTCCTGAATTAACGCCACTAGCAATGCTAGGTAACGCTTCTTGAACTTTTGTCAAACTGTTTTTTACTTCTGGTATCATCTCATTAGCCGTTTTAGCTAATTCGCTCACTTCTGGTAAAACTTTTTGAGCGTCTGAGATAATGCCTAGACCTTTTTTAGCTTCATTAATGGCATCGTTCATCATCTGAACCACTTGATCAAAATCTTGATCGACTTGATTAATTTGGCGACCTGCATCTTTTATTTGCGGTATTTTATCTTGTACCTGATAAACCATACCACCATATTTTTCGATTTCTGGCATTTTTTCATTCAACGAAATTACTTTCTTCGTCATTTCATTAAATTCAGGAATCATATCCACAAATTCGTTTGCTTGATTTAATTTACCTTTTAATTCAGGCATTTTTTTATTAAGATCGACAACTTCTTTTGTATAGCCATCAATCTCATCTAAATGATCATCAATTTCTAAAATCTTACTTGTCATCTTTCTAATAGAAGGAAGGTTACTATCTAAGTCAAAACCAATTTCATTTAAAATCTCCATTAAAGTTTTACTGACTGTTGTAACAAACTCATCTGAAATCGTATCTTTAATCGTTCCTGCACCTTTATCTGAAATCTTAGGCGCTATGGCATTAATCTTTTGATTCACACTATAATCAATTTCTGGGTGTTTAATATCGCCACTAACAAAACTAACCAGATTTTCCGAAAAATTCTTAGGTAAATAAATACCTGCATAGTATTTTCCACTTTCAACACCTTTATCTAATTCAGCTTTCGACTTCACAAATTGCCAACCCATATTTTTATTATCTTTTAGGTTATCAATAATTTTATCACCGATATTAACTTTTTGTCCCATTACTTCTGCTGTCTTATCCTCTGAATAAACAGCGATTTTAATGTCGCTTGTATTTGAATATGGATCCCATAATGCGGCAATATTAAACCACGCATATAGTGACGGGATAAACATTAACGCGATGATTAATACAAAGGTTAATTTATTTTTGTAAATACGTGTCCAATCTAATTTGAACAATTCTAAAACGTTCTTTATTCTTCTTTTCATTATTTTATCCCACCTTACACGATTTGATTCCAATCTTTTCTTGGTATTTCTCCATAACGTTCGAAAACATCTGTTAATACTGCTTGGATCGTTACTTTTCTTAATTCTTCATTCCAGGCTACATCAGCTTGCGTGAAAACTTGTGTAATTTTTTCATTTCCGTTTTGAGCGATTTCGTTAAAATCAAAAAAAGCTCGCTCTAAAACTCCGACATGAGGAAATGAATGAAGAGGACCTTCAATCGCTTCAACAATATCTAATAAAGAAATTTCATTAAGGTTTCTTTCTATATAGAAGCCACCATTATTACCAGAAACACCCTCGATTAATTTTGAAACCACTAATTTTCTTAGTAATTTTTTAACATAGGATTGAGAAACTGATAGCTTTTGATAAATAGCTTGGGAAGAAGCAGGAACATCTTCATCTTGTGTTGCTAAGATTGCCATGATTGCTAATGCTTGCTCAGTTGCATTTGTTAGTTTCATGAAAGTTTCATCCCTTTCTCTACTTCAAATAGCTATTATAGACTTATCATGTCCACAATGCAATTGATTTAACTTGTTTTTTTAATTTGTATTAAAAAAGGATGTTTTGTAGATTGTTATATTCATATTGGTCTATCTAATATATCATATGTTATAATTAATGAAAGCACATTATACATAATTTGGTATATGTTTTAAATAACTTACTTTAAAAAGTAAATAATCTTAATAACTAGGAGGAACTTGTATGAAAAAATCAACTAGCGATTTAATTTTCACATTAATCCTTATTATTGTATTTATCTCATTTGAACTAATAACTGATCCAGAATTTAATCTTTACGAAACAACACTGAGTTTTCTTCCAATTGTTTTAGTTTCATTTATAAGTTTGAACACAGAAATCGCTATCAAATGGTTACGCCCGATTCTTTTTATCGTTTTCTTTTTATCTTTCGGCTTCGGAGACGATATGGTTGATTGGACAAGTTATCTTCTTACAGGCATTATTTCCTTTGTATTCACAATTATATACTCATTAATTACTAAATCCTATAGAAATAAAAAAAAGGATGACCCTTTACAAGGTAGCATCTTGCAGTGGTTACTAACTAAATACCCAAATTTATCATTAAAATGGTTATTTTTAATTGATACTCTTATTACTACCGTTATTATTGCTAGTATTTTTATGTTTATTAACTTTAACTTTAGTTATCTAATTATCTTGATCTCTTTTGTTATTTGCGCCTACTTCTCGGCATCCAGTATTTACTATTATGTGTTTTTACCTAAACAAAAAAAAGAAAGTTAAAGCGACGATAAGCCGATTTAACTTTCTTTTTCATTTGGATTCTAACAACTATTCGCTCCAGTTACTCGGAGCTAAACGTCTTTTTCATCACGCTTTGTAGTCCGGGTTCAAAAGACAACTCCTTCGGTAACTTCACTAATTTAAATCAATCCAAAAAGCGGATTGTTTTAAATTAGTTCCAGTTACTCGGAGCTAAACGTCTTTTTCATCACGCTTTGTAGTCCGGGTTCAAACGGCAGCTCCCGCGACAACTTCACAAATCAAAAGTAATCCAAAAAGCGGATTATTTTTGATTTCCTCCAGTTGCTTGGAGCTAAGCGCCGTTTTCATCACGCTTATTTTTCTTCTGTTTTTTCTTCTTTTGGTTTTTCGATCATTGCTTTGCGAGAGGCATTGACACGACCTTGTTTGTCAATTTCAGTTACTTTAACTAAAATCTCGTCACCCATTTTAACGACATCTTCAACTTTATTTACTCTTTCGTGAGCAAATTGTGAAATATGAACTAATGCGTCTTTATTACCAAATAAGTTAACAAAAGCACCGAATTTTTCAATACGGACAACTTTAGCTAAGTAAACTTCATCCAGTTTAACTTCTCTAACTAATTCTCTGATAATTTCAATGGCACGGTTAATTTTGTCTTGATCTGAATGAGCAATACTAACATTACCTTCTTGATCAATATCAATTTTAACTTCAGTTTCATCGATAATTTTGTTGATGGTTTCGCCACCTTTACCGATAACTGTTTTGATTTTGTCTGCTTTAATTTGGATCATTTCAATCTTAGGTGCGTATTTGCTTAACTCTTTATTTGGTTCAGCAATAGTTGCTGTTAAGTTAGCTAAGATTTCCATACGTGCTTTTTTAGCTTGTGCTAAAGCTTCTTTTAAGATTTGTTCTGTAATTCCTTGGATTTTGATGTCCATTTGAAGAGCAGTGATACCATCTTTAGTACCAGCTACTTTAAAGTCCATATCACCTAAATGATCTTCTAATCCTTGGATATCTGTTAAAACTGTATAGTTATCATCTTCCATTACAAGACCCATCGCAATACCAGCAACTGGTGCTTTAATTGGTACACCAGCATGCATAAGTGCTAGAGTTCCACCACAAATACTTGCTTGTGATGATGAACCATTAGATTCTAAAACTTCAGAAACTAAACGAATCATGTATGGAAATTCTTCTTCACTTGGAATAACTTGTGCTAAAGCTCTCTCACCTAACGCACCATGTCCAATTTCACGACGACCTGGTCCACGTGATGGTCCAGTTGAACCAACTGAGAATTGTGGGAAGTTATAGTGATGAATAAATCTTTTACTATCTTCTACACCTAAACCATCAATAATTTGGTGTTCTCCTAATGGAGCTAATGTACAAGTTGTTAAAGCTTGTGTTTGTCCACGAGTGAATAGTCCAGAACCATGAACACGTGGTAAAATACCAGTTTCAGATGCAAGTGGTCTAATTTCATCGATTTTACGACCATCAGGACGGATTTTTTCGATTGTGATTAAACGACGCACTTCATTTTTTTCCATATCTTCTAAGATTTGGCGAACTTCTTTCATTGATTTAGCTGAATTAGCTTCTTCTGCAAATTTTTCTTCATAGACAGCAGTGATTTCTTCTTTTAAAGCGTCAATGTTATCTTCACGAGCTAATTTTTCTTCTGTTTGAATGGCTTCAACCATACGAGTTTGGTAAGTTGCATTAATTTCTTTTTCTAAATCAGCATCAATTTGTAAAAGAGTGATTTCCATTTTTGCTTTGCCAATTTCTTTAGCAATTTCTTCTTGGAATTCAACTAGGCGTTTAATTTCAGCATGACCGAATAAAAGAGCACCTAACATATCTTCTTCTGATACTTCTTTAGCGCCACTTTCTACCATGTTAATTGCTTCTTTTGTACCAGCTACTGTTAATTCAATATTTGATAAAGCGTTTTGTTCTACAGTTGGGTTAATAACATATTCGCCATTAACACGACCCACTTCAACTCCAGCAATTGGTCCGTTGAATGGAATATCTGAGACACATAAAGCTAAAGAAGAACCTAGCATTGCTGCCATTTGAGGATTACAATCTTGTTCTACACTCATAACAACGTTTGTGATTTGAACTTCATTTCTAAAGCCATCTGCAAACATCGGACGAAGTGGACGGTCAATTAAACGAGCTGTTAATGTTGCTGTTTCACTAGGACGAGCTTCACGTTTAATAAAGCCTCCCGGTATTTTACCAACAGAGTACATTTTTTCATCGTAGTTAACTGTTAATGGAAAGAAATCCACATCTTTTGCTTTTTTAGAAGCGACTGCAGCTGTTAAAACAACTGTTTCACCGTATCTTACTAAAACTGATCCATTAGCTTGTTTTGCTAATTGTCCAAGTTCAACAGATAAAGGACGTCCGCCCCAAGTTGTTTCGAATACTCTTTTTTCAGAATTCAACATTTTTATAATCTCCTTATGTTGCACGGATGATAAGTTCTACTAAACAAATGTCAAAATTATTAATTAAAAACTCTCACATTTGCATAGTAGTTTCACCTTCATCGTGCTTTCCTTTTTTAAAAGAAAAGTGAGATCCTAACCAGACCTCACTTTTTATTAACTCTTTAAAAATTAACGACGTAAACCTAATTTTTGGATTAATTCGCGGTAACTTTGAACATCATTGTTACGTAGGTATGCTAAAAGATTACGACGGTGTCCAATTTTTTTCATTAATCCACGGTATGAATGGTGATCTTTTTTGTGAATTTGAGCATGCTCGTTTAAAGCGTTAATCTCAGCTGTTAATACTGCGATTTGTACTTCTGGAGAACCAGTATCTCCTTCATGACGTGCATATTCGTTAATGATTTCGTTCTTGCGTTCTTTTGTAATTGCCATTTCTTTCACCTCTTAATTTTTTTTCCTACAACTGAGTAATTCGTTGGTGACTCGAATAACCGAGAAATAGGTAGTGATGTTAAACATCACACAATGGTACTTTACCCGATTTTTACATTAAAAGCAAGAATTTATTGTCCTTTTTTATAATTTTTCTCAATAATAGTCTTTCTTTTTCAGTAAACAAATATTACAATGATTTGAGTAAGCTATGATAAAATAAATTATATAGAAAGGAAGTGTTACGTAAATGATTACAATGGATGATATTATTCGTGAAGGCCATCCGACACTTCGTAAAGTAGCCGATGAAGTCTCATTTCCTTTGTCTGATGAGGATAGAGAATTAGGTAACCAGATGAGTCAATTTTTAAAAAATAGTCAAGATCCCGAATTAGCTGAAAAATATCAACTTCGTGGTGGCGTTGGTCTAGCTGCTCCTCAACTTGATGTTTCTAAAAGAATGATTGCCATCGAAATTCCTAGTATGATAGAAGAAGGTGGAGAACCTTTTTTAAGCACTGTGATGTACAATCCTAAAATGTTAAGTCACTCTGTTCAACAAGCAGCCATTGAAGAAGGTGAAGGTTGTCTTTCTGTAGACCGTCACATTCCAGGACTTGTTGTCAGAAATGCTAAAGTAACTATTTCTTACATGGATCAAGCGGGAGAAACACATAAATTACGACTGAGAGACTATCCCTCTATCGTAGTTCAACACGAACTAGATCATTTAAATGGCATTATGTTTTATGATCACATTAACAAAGAAAATCCAAACTATGCAGCAGATGATGTATTACTTATCCAATAAAAAAAACGATTCTTTTCGAATCGTTTTTTTATTTAGGAAATAAAACCCAACTCCTTCGACAACTTCACAACTGATAAGCAATCCAAAAAGCGCGGATTGTTTATCAGTTCCTCCAGTTGCTTGGAGCTAATCGCGTTTTTCACTACCCTAGTTTATTAAATTATATTCTTTCAACGCGTGAACAATGCCGCCTTCATTATTTGAAAGAGTTACAAAATCTCCTACTGCTTTTAATTCTTCTTTACCATTTCCCATAGCAACACCCACACCTGCATACTCAAGCATCTCCATGTCATTATTACCATCTCCAAATGCCATCACATCCACTTGATCAAAACCAAATTTATCCGCAACAACTTTTAAAGTTTCTGCTTTCGATCCATTATGAGGTAGGATATCAATTCCATACTCATGCCAACGTACAAAACGAAATTCTGGAAACTTGCCAGTATATGCATCCATTTTACTTTCATCAAGTAAGGCGACAATTTGGTAAACGTCTGCTTTTTTATGGAAATCTTCTTCTATATCTGGTAGTTCTTGTCCAAAACTTTCCATAGCTAGTTTTGTTTCAGGATTAAAGTTTTTATTCTTTAGTTTCGTTTCTTTCAAACCATTAAAAACTAAATCAATGTTGCGCTCATCACTCACTTGGACTAAGTTAAGCATGGCTTCGCGATTTAAAGGATTACTGTAAATTTGTTCACCATTCGAGAAAGCAACAGCTCCATTGCTTAATATAGCATGGTTAATACCTGTTTCTTTTAGTACCTCTTCTGCTAAAGGTAAACTACGCCCAGTGGCACACATCACCATATGACCATCATTTTGTAGTTGTTGGATTGCTGCTAATGTTTCTGGTAGTATTTTATGTTCGTCATTGATCAGTGTTCCATCGATGTCAAAGGCGATTAATTTTTTATTCATGTTTGACCTCCTAGATTTGCTAGGTTAAGTATAACAAAAAACATTTATTTAATCTAAATACTTCAATGTCTCATCATTATTTAACCAAGAATAAGTTAAACCAATTACTAATCCACCACCAATAAAGTTTCCAATAA
>CAUQFM010000055.1:0-14265 GCA_963517295.1 uncultured Vagococcus sp. | reverse complement strand
TTTTCACCACCCTTTTATTTAAGGCTATCTAAAAATAATTTTGTTTCTTTAGCGATTGCTTCTGATTGTGTGTGATGTAAGTAGTGTTGTCCATCAAGCTCTACCACTTTACCTGTTTTGACTTGTTTAATTTGTTCTTGATGCTCAGCTGCCCAAGTTTCACGACCATCATTAACAGCCACAAATAAAATAGTTGGTAGGTTCTCTGGAAGTTTCATTTTTTCTGTTTTCTTAAAATTATCTTGAAGTAAATCTAATTCTTCATCCAGATTATCATTAATCGAATTTTTCAAAGTCAGCATACGAACTTGATCGACATTAGGATCGTTTTTATCCATACTTAAATTTTTAGCAGGATTAGAATCAATATACAGACGCATGATACCAGCTTTTTTTAAGAAATTAAAAGGCGCCATGTTAACACTTTTCATTTCTTGAGTGGGTGTACTCGTATCGACTCCAACAAAAGCATCAACTTTTTCATCAGGATAACGATTTAAATAGCTAACGCCATAAAGCCCTGCAATAGAATGCCCACCTAATACATAATGATCTAAGTTAAGCTTACCAATAACTTCATGCATTTCTTCAACGATGTTCTCAATCGTTCTTTTTCTTTTAGTTTCACTACTCAAACCGTAGCCAAATGGTTCAATAGTAATGACTTCATAATCTTTACTTAGTTTTGTTGTTAAAGGCAAGAAATCATAATAAGGTGAAGCTGTCCCGTAACCTGGGAAAAGAATGATACTTTGCTTACCTTTACCAGATCCTGTTCTAACGACATTCATTTCTCCATCAAAAACGTTGATTTTTTCTCCGTAATTCTCAATTTTTTTCGATTCACTTTTTAATTTAAAATGATGATTTAAATAGCTTCCCCCTAAAAATAGTAGGATGAACACCAGTAACCCAATAAATATATTTCGACTAATTTTCAGTGCTTTCTTCATGATTCATTTCCTCAATTCCTTGATTTATTTGTTGTTTAATTTTAACTAATACTTTTTCATCCAATATATTAATACCAATTTTTTCTAAAACGTATTGAGATGTTTCCATTTTTTGATAGAAATTATCCAAAGAGTTAGTAAATAAAGTAGTGTTGTACCAAGTTGTTAACAGAAATAAAATGATTTCTGAGATTGTTTCAGGATGAATCACATCTAATGATTTATCTTGATTTCCTTCTTTTATGAAATCAGTAATCACTGGAATAAAAACAGACTGTGTTATTTTTAAATAGTTTAAAGAAAGTAAGGGTTCTTTAGTTAAATTAGGTGAAAAAGGTAAATATTTTTGAATCTCTTGATGAAACATGGCATTTAGAAAAAGTTCCTGAATTTTTTCTAATCCATTTAGTTGTTTATTGTTTCTAATAGTAGTAATGACGTCTTCACTAGGCATGAAATGACGCATCAGTTCATCTAAAATAGCTTCTTTAGATTTAAAATGATAGTAAATAGCTCCTTTAGTGAGTCCGTCCAGTTGTTCAACAATCATTGGAATCGAGGTGTTTTTATACCCGAATTCATTGAATAATTTTCCAGCAGTCATTAAAATATCTTCTTTTGTTTGTTCTCCGTCGTATCTCTGTGTCATGTTCAATCACTCCTTAACAGCGAAACATTCTTCGGTATGTTTTATAATAAAGCATAATTTATTTTTTGTCAAAAAAAAGAGAGGATAAAACGTTAGTTATTCTAACACATCAAAAGATACTCAATAGTTACTCAAAATCTATTTACAATCTAACCGTTTTCATGTAGGTTAGTAGGTGTATATTTTAAAAGAAAGGGAGACACATATATTATGGAATTTATAGTAACGATGGTATTAGTTTTAATTAGTACCAAAATTTGTGGACATATTTCAGTAAAATTAGGACAACCAGCTGTTTTAGGAAAATTATTAATCGGAATTTTGTTGGGTCCAGCCGTTTTATCTTGGATCAATACAACGGACATTTTTCAAGAATTTTCAATGATTGGGGTTCTTTTGTTGATGTTTTTAGCAGGGCTTGAAACGGATACTAAGCAATTGAAAGAGAACTTCAAACCAGCAGTAGCTGTAGCAGTTATTGGGATTATTATTCCGTTATTTTCAGCCTTTTTAGTAGGTGAGGCATTTGGTTTAGACTTTGAACATTCAGTCTTTTTAGGTGTTTTATTCTCAGCTACTTCTGTGAGTATCACTGTTCAAGTGCTAAAAGAGTTATCTGTTATGAAAACGAAAGAAGCTAGCACGATTTTAGGGGCAGCCGTAGTAGATGATATTTTGGTAGTTATCTTATTAGCTTTTGCGATGTCATTCTTAGGTGGCGGAGATGAAGTGGTCTCTATTCCAATGGTTTTAGTTAAAAAAGTAGTATTCTTTATCTCTATTTATGTATTTGGTAAATATATATTACCATTTCTACTTAAAACAGCTTCTAAATTCAAAGTGACTGTTCCAGTTACAACGATGGCTGTTGCAATTTGTTTTGCAGTCGCATATTTTTCTGAAATGTTAGGTATGGCAGGTATTATTGGTACGTTCTTCATTGGTTTATTTATTTCTGATACTGAATATAAAGAAGAAATTGAACATACTGTAGATCCAATTGCTAATGCGATTTTTGTGCCATTCTTTTATGTGGGTGTGGGTCTGAATGTTTCCTTTAATGGTGTGATGAACCAATTACCATTCTTGATTGTTTGTACTGTAGTAGCGGTTATTTCTAAACTAGTTGGAGGCTTTATTGGAGCTAAAGCAACTGGATTTGATAAATTATCTTCTCTAAGTATTGGCGCAGGGATGATTTCAAGAGGAGAAGTCGCACTTATTTTAGCAACAACTGGTCTAGCATCAGGATTATTGTCTGAAGAATATTATACGACAGTGATTATATCGGTTATTTTAACAACGTTAATAGCACCGCCATTGTTAAAATATTATTTTGGAAAGCTGAAAATAAATAATTAAAATAATAGAGACGATACCGATTAAGGTGTCGTCTCTATTGTTTTAATATTATGTTCAATAAAAAATTCGTTGTATTCTTTATTGAAGTGTTTATTAGTAATCAGGCAATCAATATCTTTTAAATTAGCATAAGTTAATAAGGTTGATTTATCAAATTTTTGTTCGTCTGCGAGTAAAAAAACATTGTTTGCTTTATCAATTGCTTGCTTTTTAATATCATATTCCATCACATCAGAATTCATTAAACCACTCTGCATAGAAACAGCCGTAGCAGCCATAAAAGCTTTACTAATATTATATTTAGAGGTCAATTCATCTGATTCAACACCAACAAAAGAACGAGTTGATTTTTTAAAGACATGTCCAATTAAGAAAATCGGAATATTTTTAAATTTTTCAGCCTTAACAATGACATCCAAACTATTGGTAATAATAGAGATATCAATATCATCATCTAAATAATCTAAAATATATTTAGTCGTTGTTCCCGAATCAATATAGATTAAATCATGAGGTTGAATCAGTTTAGCTGCTTCTTTGGCAATACCTTTTTTTATTTCTTTATTTTCAATATTTCGATCTTCAAAGTTAATCAGTGTATTTTTCTTAACACTAACACCACCATAAACTTTCTCAAAGCTTGAATCTTGTAATATTTTATTAACATCTCTTCTAATAGTATTCATTGAAACGTTGAATTCATCTTCCAATTCTTTCAAGGTGACATGATTTTTTTGAAGAATGTACTGTTTAATTAGCTCATATCTCTTTTCTTTCATTCTACTTAATCTCCGCTTACTTTTTATTTTACTATTGAATAAAATGTATCACAATCATGTGAAATAATCAACACTTAACCAATAATATGAGTAAGTTGTTTTATTTTTTTCTTAAAGTTAATAAAACATTTGACTAAATGGTTATGTTAAGGTATTATTTGTTGTGAGTTAACCAATATGATCAAAAAATGATAAAATTAATTAGTAAATTGGTTAAAAAAATGGAGGGGTATCATGTTAGATCTTAGAAAATTAAAAAATTATATTAACGGTGAGTGGGTAACAAGTACAACAAATGAGTATGAGGTAGTTGTTAATCCAGCGACGAAGGAACCTATCTGTGAAGTACCTTTATCAACATTCGAAGATTTAAATAAAGCGGCAGATTTGGCACAAATTGCATTTAAAGAATGGAAAGAAGTAGCAGTTCCAAGACGCGCTCGTATCCTTTATAAATTTCATCAACTATTAATAGAATCAAAAGATGAGTTAGCCAAGTTAATCACATTGGAAAATGGAAAGGCTTTATCTGAGAGTTATGGAGAAGTTCAACGTGGGATTGAAAATGTTGAATTTGCAGCGAGTGCCCCAACTTTAATGATGGGTGACAACTTACCTTCAATCGCAACAGACGTGGAAGCGTCTGTTTACAAATATCCGATTGGTGTTGTAGGTGGTATTACACCATTTAACTTCCCAATGATGGTACCATTCTGGATGTTCCCAATGGCAATCGCTACAGGAAATACAGTTGTCTTAAAACCTTCTGAAAAAGCGCCAATGTTAATGGAAAAAGTTGTTTCTTTATTAGAAGAAGCTGGACTTCCTAAAGGTGTATTCAATGTTGTATTTGGTGCACATGATGTTGTAAACGGTTTATTACAACATCCGGATATTAAAGCTATTTCTTTTGTAGGATCTCAACCCGTTGGTGAATATGTTTATACGGAAGGGTCAAAAAATCTAAAACGTGTTCAATCACTAACAGGTGCTAAAAATCATACCATCGTTTTAAAAGATGCTAACTTAGATGATAGTTTACCAGCAATCATTGGAGCGGCTTTCGGTTCAGCCGGTGAACGTTGCATGGCAGCTGCAGTTGTAACAGTGGAAGAAGAAATTTATGATGAGTTTATGGAAAGATTAACTAAAGAAGCTCGCAACATTAAAATGGGTAACGGCTTAGATGACGGCGTGTTCTTAGGACCAGTTATTCGTGAAGAAAATCTGAAACGTGCGATAAGTTACATTGAATCAGGTGTTGAATCAGGTGCTAAATTAATCTGTGATGGTCGTGAAGACATGGACGAATCAGGATTTTTCGTTGGACCAACTATTTTTGAAGGTGTAACAACAGACATGAAAATTTGGCAAGATGAAATCTTTGCTCCTGTTTTATCAGTGATGAAAATCAAAGGGCTTAAAGAAGGTATCGAGATCGCTAATAAATCTCAATTTGCTAATGGGGCCTGTTTATTTACTAATAATGCGTCAGCCGTTCGTTACTTTAGAGAAAATATGGATGCAGGCATGCTAGGTATTAACTTGGGTGTTCCAGCGCCAATGGCAATGTTCCCATTCTCTGGTTGGAAATCATCATTCTATGGTACATTACCAGCAAATGGTAAAGCTGGCGTTGATTTCTACACAAGAAATAAAGTAGTCACAGCTCGCTTATCAAGAAACGACATCTAATTAAGGAGAATATGACATGTCTTATTTAAAAAGAATCCCAATAAATAAAGAAATCGCACCAAAAGTGATTGAAAGACATCACATCACTCGTAAGGATGATGGTTTAGAATACATTGAATTGAAATTACTGGCTATGGAAAATGGCGGTGAATATACAGAACAACTAACAGATTTAGAAGTCTGCTTAGTTGTTCTAACAGGTAAAGTATCTGTTTATTCTGGTGAGCATGAATTTAAAAACATTGGCACAAGAGATGATGTTTTTGAAAAAATACCCACAGATAGTGTTTATGTTTCAAGTGGTAAAGAATTGAAAGTGGTAGCTGAAAGTGATGCAAAAGTTATTTTCTGTTATGCACCAAGTACAATTGATATGCCAACAACACTTATCCCGGCAACAGAAAATCGTGTAGAAAATCGTGGACTTTATCAAAATAAACGCATGGTCCACAATATTTTAGACGATCAAAGCCCGATTTCAGATAAATTAATTGTGGTAGAAGTCTTTACTGATAGTGGAAATTGGTCAAGTTACCCACCACATAAACATGATCAAAATAATTTACCAGAAGAATCATTCTTAGAAGAAACGTATTACCATGAGATGAATCCTAAGAAAGGGTTTGTTTTCCAACGTGTCTACACAGATGATCGCAGTATTGATGAGACGATGGCTGTTGAAAATGAAAATGTGGTGTTAGTACCAAAAGGCTATCACCCAGTATCAGTGCCAGATGGTTATGATGGTTACTACTTAAATATTATGGCAGGACCAATTAAAAAATGGCAATTTAACAATGACAAAGATCACGAATGGATTATCCATAGAACTTAACGGACGAAGGAGATTTAATATAATGGCTGAAAAAAAATATGATTTAATCGCAATTGGTCGCGCGTGTATTGACTTAAACGCTGTCGAGTATAATCGCCCAATGGAAGAAACGGTAACATTTACTAAATACGTTGGAGGTTCACCAGCAAATATTGCCATCGGTGCTTCTAAATTAGGCTTATCATGTGGTTTTATTGGAAAAGTTCCAGACGATCAACATGGTCGCTTCATTACTAATTTTATGAAAGAAACGGGCATTGATACAAGTAATATGGTCGTGGATCAATCAGGTAAGAAAACTGGTTTGGCTTTTACTGAAATCTTAAGTCCAGAAGAATGCAGCATTCTAATGTACCGTGATGAAGTAGCTGATCTTTACTTAGATACAGATGAAATCAGTGAAGAATATATTAAAGAAGCTAAAAATATTGTGGTATCAGGAACAGGTTTAGCACAAAGTCCTTCTCGTGAAGCAGTTTTAAAAGCGGTTTCTTTAGCTAAGAAAAATAATGTGAAAGTTATTTTTGAATTAGATTACCGCCCTTATACTTGGAAAAATAGTGAAGAAGTTTCTGTTTATTACTCAATCGTTGCTGAACAATCAGATATAGTTATTGGGACACGCGATGAGTTCGATATGTTAGAAAATATCGAAGGTGGTAAAAATGAAGACACGGTTGCTTACTTATTCAAACATACACCAGAATTAATCGTGATTAAACATGGTGTAGAAGGATCATATGCTTATACAAAAGCAGGCGAAGTCATTCGTGGAACAGCTTATAAATCAAACGTTCTAAAAACATTTGGTGCAGGTGACTCTTATGCCGCTGCCTTTATCTATGCCTTGATTCAAGGGAAAGACATTCAAGAAGCCCTTCAGTATGGTAGTGCTTCAGCAGCAATTGTTGTCAGTAAACATAGCTCTTCAGAAGCAATGCCAACTGTGGTAGAAATTGAAGCGCTAATGAAAGAACAAGCTTAAAAAGGAAGTGTCATGATGAGAGAAACCATTCGATTAACCACAGCACAAGCCTTAGTTAAATTTTTAAATCAACAATATATTTCAGTTGATGGTGTTGAAACACCTTTTGTGGAAGGTGTCTTTAACATCTTTGGTCATGGAAATGTGTTAGGTCTAGGGCATGCTTTAGAAGAAAATCCAGGACATTTAAAAGTAATTCAAGGTAAAAATGAGCAAGGAATGGCCCATTCGGCAATCGCCTACGCCAAGCAATCACTAAGACGTAAAATCTACGCAGTGACAGCTTCAGCAGGACCAGGATCAGCGAACATGGTAACCGCAGCAGCGACCGCTCATGCGAATAATATTCCTGTTTTATTTTTGCCAGCAGATACCTTTGCCACACGTCAACCAGATCCAGTGTTACAACAATTAGAGCATGAATCAAGTATTGCTTTGACAACCAATGATGCCTTTAAAGCAGTTTCAAGATATTGGGATAAAATCGAGCGTCCGGAGCAATTAATGAGCGCCATGATTAGAGCATTTGAAGTCTTAACAAATCCTGCAACAGCAGGGCCAGTAACGATTTGTTTACCACAAGATACAGAAGGTGAGGCTTTTGATTTTGATGCTAGTTTCTTCAATAAAAGAGTTCATTATTTAGACCGTGTGACACCTGTGGAACGCGCTTTAAATGAAGCGGTCGAAGTCATTAAAGCAAGTAAAACACCGGTCATGATTGTGGGTGGAGGAGCAAAATATTCAGAAGCAGGACCTGTGATTGAAGCTTTTGCTGCGTCTTATGGTATTCCTTTAGTAGAAACACATGCGGGTAAATCAACGATTCCAACAGCATTCTCTTACAATTTAGGTGGTTCGGGAATCTTAGGGACGTCAGCTGCTAATAAAGCAGTTCAAGCGTCGGATTTAATTATCGGTATTGGAACGCGTTATACAGATTTCACCACATCATCAAAAACGGCATTCAACTACGAGACAACGAAATTTTTAAATATTAATGTTAGTCGTGTTCAGGCTTATAAATTTGATGCCACTCAATTAGTGGGAGATGCTAAAGCAACGATTGAAAGTTTGGCACCACGCTTAACAGGCTATAAAACATCCTTTGGTAGTGAACTTGAAGAATGGCAAAATGAATGGGAAATCGAGCGTAATCGTTTACGAGAGATAACGTTTAATCATGATGATTTTTCACCAGAAGTAAAAGATCACTTCACACAAGACGTGATGAATGAATACGCAGAAAAATTAAAGACAACATTCACGCAAACCAATGCTTTAATCACTTTAAATGATGAAGTAGCAGATAGCAGTGTTGTTGTAGCTTCAGCTGGTTCTTTACCCGGTGACCTACAGAGATTATGGCAAACAAATACTGTTAATTCTTATCATTTAGAATATGGTTATTCTTGCATGGGATATGAAGTAGCTGGTGCATTAGGAGCTAAATTAGCCAACCCTAAAGAAGAAGTCTACGCTGTTTTAGGAGATGGAAGTTTCCTAATGTTACATACAGAATTAGTGACAGCTCTTCAGTACAAACAAAAAATCAATGTGATGTTGTTTGATAATGCGGGTTACGGCTGTATTAATAATCTGCAAATGGGTAACGGTGGTGGCAGTTTTAACTGTGAATTACGTGACTCAGATGATCAAATCATGCAGATTGATTATGCCAAAGTAGCAGAAGGTTATGGCTGTAAAGTTTACCGTGTTCATAATCGTGAAGAGCTAATTGCCGCAATTAAAGATGCGAAGACACAAACCGTTTCAACGTTGTTTGATATTAAGGTCTTACCAAAAACAATGACAGATGGCTATGGTGGTTGGTGGAACGTTGGTATTTCTGAAGTATCAGGAACAACAAGTGTTTTAGAAGCTAGAGAAGCCCGAACTGAAAAATTAGAAAATGCTTGGAAGTATTAATAAACAGGGTGGGTCAAAAGTCGTTTTGCCTCCAGTTGCCTGTGGAGCAGACTTTTTATCCCCTGGATATTAAAAATTATTAGAAATAAATAGGGACTAGCAGTTAAGTTAGTCTCTTATAAAAACAAAAACTAGAAAGCGCTTTACGAGCGCGTAGGAGGATATTATGTCAATAAAATTAGCGATTGCACCCATTGCTTGGACAAATGATGATCTGCCAGAATTAGGAAAAGAAAATACATTCGAACAGTGTATTAGTGAAATGGCTTTAGCAGGATTTACTGGAACTGAAATTGGAAACAAATACCCAAAAGATCCAGAAGTCTTGAAATCATATTTAGAACCTCGTGGACTATCTGTTGCGAGTGCTTGGTTTAGTGCGTTACTAACAACGAAGCCATATGAAGAAACAAAAGAAGCTTTCATCAAACATCGTGATTTTTTACATGCTATGGGAGCCAAAGTGATCGTTGTTTCTGAACAAGGACATAGTATTCAAGGTCAAATGAACACACCTGTTTTTAAAGAAAAACCAATTTTTTCAGAAGAAGACTGGACATTATTAACATCAGGTTTAGAAAAATTAGGTGATCTAGCTGCTGAGAAGGACATGAAGATTGTGTACCATCACCATATGGGGACAGGCGTTCAAACAACAGCAGAGATTGATCGCTTAATGAAAGAAACAGATCCAAAAAAAGTTTCTTTATTATTTGATACAGGTCATTTAGTTTTCTCTGGGGAAAACCCAATTGATATTTATCGTGTTCATAAAGACCGTATTTTCCATATTCATTTTAAAGATATTCGTGAAGAAAAAATGATTGAAGTAAAACAAAATGAATCAAGTTTCTTAACTGGTGTAAAAGAAGGTGTCTTCACTGTTCCTGGTGACGGTATGATTGATTTTGCTCCGATTTGGGAAGAAATCGAAAAAGATCACTACTCAGGTTGGATTGTTGTGGAAGCAGAACAAGATCCAGCAAAAGCAAATCCATTTATTTACGCTCAGAATGCTCGAAATTATATTCGAGACATCACGAAACTTTAAGGGTAGGGTGCCAATATGAATTTATTTTCAGTCATTAGTTTTTTAGTTATTATTACCTGCGTTTGGATATTTGCCTTTAAAAAATCAAGAGGTGTCTCAGTTGAGGGAGCAGAAGGATTCTTTATGGGAGGGCGTAGTTTAACTGCCCTTCCAATTGCCGGCTCGATTATTATGACGAATTTGTCAACAGAACAGATTGTTGGTCAAAATGGACAAAGTTATATTGCTGGAATGGAAGTGATGGCGTGGGAAGTAACCGCAGCTATCGCCATTGTCTTACTAGCAACCGTCTTTTTACCTAAGTATTTAAAGTATGGAATTAATACCATTTCAGATTTTATTGAAATTCGTTATGATGCAAAAATTAAACGAATTGTTTCTCTGTTATTTGTTATTACTTATGTCACGTCATTTTTACCAGTCGTTTTATATTCTGGTTCCTTAGTATTTAATAAAATTTTTAAAATTGATGAACTATTAGGCGTGGCCCCACTGACATCTATTATTTTTGTATCGATGGCTATTGGTATTGTGGGTATTTTATATCTATTAATTGGTGGGTTACGTTTAAGTGCTTATAGTGATACTGTTTATGGATTTGGCTTATTAGTTTGTGGTTTAGCAGTTCCAGCGTTGGGTGTCATTATGTTAGGTAAGGGAAGTTTCATTGGTGGGTTAGATCATATCGTCGTTACCACACCTTGGTTACTAAATTCAGTTGGTTCAATTGATTCAGCTGTCGTGCCTTGGCCAACACTAATCACAGGTATGATGTTTAACAACTTATACTTCTGGTGTACGAACCAAATGATCGTCCAAAAAGCTTTATCAGGAAAAAATTTAGCAGAAGCTCAAAAAGGTGTGTTCATCGTTGGTTTCTTCAAAGTATTCGGCGCATTATTCTTAGTATTCCCAGGAATTGTTGCAAGAAATATTTTCGGAGATGCGTTAATTAATACGCCAGATGAAGCTTATCCAGCTCTTGTTACACATGTGTTTCCAGAGATGTTATATGGTATCTTTGCAGCCGTTATTTTTGGGGCAATCTTATCATCATTCTCAGGCGCTTTAAATGCAACATCAACATTATTATCATTAGATTTTTACAAACCAGTCTTCAAAAAAGACGCAACAGATGCTCAAATTACACGTTTTGGTAAGATGATCACAGTTATTATCGGTCTTTCAGCTGTAGCAATTGCCCCATTAATTAGTTTTGCACCAGCAGGTCTTTACCAATTTGTTCAAGAATTTAATGGTCTTTATAATATGCCATTACTAGTTATTATCTTACTTGCTTTCTACTCTAAAAAAGCAACGGCTTTTGCAGCGAAGTTTACCATTTATATGCATATTATTCTTTATGCTTTATCAAAAGTATTCTTGAAAGATATTCACTTCTTATATGTTTTAAGTGTTTTATTCTTCCTAGATTTAGCAGTGATGTTAATCGTATCAAAATTAAAACCAGAGGGCGATTTCGAGTTAAAGGTCTTCAATACGAAAGTAGATATTACCCCTTGGAAACATACCAAAGTTGTTAGTATTATCACAGTAGTAGTTGTTATTGGAACGTATATACTATTTTCACCAATCGGATTTGCAAGATAAAAATTAAGGAGATGTCAAAATGAAAAAAGATTTAGTAGTCGGAGTTATCGGTGGCGGACGTATTGGAAAGTTACACACAAGAAATTTAGTTCAAATGAAGGGTGTCACAGTTAAGAAAGTGGCAGATATTTTTGCTGATAAGATGCCTACATTTGAAGCAGAATATGGCGCACCATTAGTAGCGGATTTTGATGAAGTTTTCAATGATGATGAAATTGATGTTGTTTTTATCTGTACACCAACAGATACACATGTTGAAATGATTAAACGAGCTGCAGCTAAGAAAAAACATATTTTCTGTGAAAAACCGATTAGCTTCTCAGATGAAGAAACAATTGAAACTTATAAGATTGTAAAAGAAGCAGGCGTTAAATTTCAAATTGGTGTGAATCGTCGCTTCGATCGTAACTTTGCTCAAGTAAAAGAACATGTAGCTAATGGTTCAATTGGTGATATCCAATTATTACGCATTGATTCAAGAGATCCTGAAGCGCCACCTTTATCATATGTACAATCGTCAGGCGGACTATTTTTTGATATGATGATACATGACTTTGATATGGCTCGTTTTATTACAGGTAGTGAAGTGAAAGAAGTTTACGCGGTGGGAGATGCCTTAGTTAATTCTGAATTAAAAGGAACAGATGTAGATACAGCAGTTGTTACGTTAACTTTTGAAAACGGCTGTTTAGGTGTGATTAGTAATAGCCGCCAAGCAGTCTATGGATATGATCAACGACTAGAAGCATTTGGTTCAAAAGGCGCTTCTCAAGCTGAAAATGAATTAGTTAATAATGTCACTCTTTCAACAGTTGAAGGCGTTCATAGTCAAAAACCATTACACTTTTTCTTAGAGCGTTACAATGATGCTTATATTAAAGAAGTGGAAGAATTTGTAGCAGCTATCCATAATGACACAGACACACCCGTGACTTATGAAGATGGTATTATGGCGCAACGTTTAGCTTTTGCTGCAAATGAATCATTAAAAACTGGTAAACCTGTCCAAGTCAAAAAAATCTAGAAAAGAGGTTTCTCATGGAAAAAAGTATTCTTTTCATTTGTGAGTCTGGAATTAGTGCATCGTTATTTGTGTCAAAAATGTTAGAAAGCGTGAAGGTGCATCAACTTGATTATGAGATTGATTATGCCCCTATTGCACGCGTTGAAGAAAAATTATCTTACCGAGATTATGATGTGATTTTACTGGCACCACAAGTAAAACGTCATGAAGCAGAAGTAAAAGATATTTTAATGAAGAAAAAATGTGTCTCACATATCACAGGAATCCAAGATGATGAATTTGTCTCGATGAATGTGGAACGTATCTTAGAAAGAATTAATCAACTAGGATAATAATTAGGAGGGAAAACGATGTCAAATATTAAAGTAGGAATTATTGGATTAGGTCGATTGGGAAAAGTCCATGCGAGTAATCTAGCATTTAAAGTGCCAAATTGTGAATTATATGCTGCTTGCAGTATGGTTGAAGCAGAACTAGATTACGCAAAAAAAGAATTAGGTGTTTCTAAAACATATGACAACTATGATGAAATGGTCAAAGATCCAGAATTAGATGCGATTTTTATTGTTTCACCATCTGGACTCCACTGTGAGCAAATTCAAAAAGCTATGGAAAATGGCAAGCATGTTTTCTCTGAAAAACCAATCGGCTTAGATATAACTGAAATTGAAAAAACAATAGCAGTTATTGATGCCCATCCAGATCAAATCTTTATGTTAGGTTTTATGCGTCGATACGATGCGGATTATCAATATGCTAAAGAAATGGTTGATAATGGTGAATTAGGTGAATTGACTGTGGTCAGATGTTACGGCATTGATCCAAGTGATGGCATGGAAAGCTTTGTTAAGTTTGCCGGAGCAAGTAACAGTGGTGGCTTATTCGCTGATATGTCCATTCATGACATTGATTTAGTCCGTTGGTTTACCAACCAGGAAGTTAAAAAAGTATGGGCATTAGGCAAAAACGCAGCCTACAAACAATTGGATGAAGTCGGTGAACTTGAAACAGGAGCGGCTATGCTTCAAATGGAAGATAAGACAATGGGTATTTTAGTAGCAGGACGCAACTGTCATCATGGTTATCATGTAGAGACTGAATTAATTGGAACAAAGGGTATGTTAAGAATCGCCCAAGTTCCAGAGAAAAATTTAGTAACGATCATGAATGAACACGGTGTGGTAAGACCAACCTCACAAAATTTTCCAGAACGTTTCAGCCAAGCATTTGTTAATGAAACAGCTGAATTTATCAACTGTATTAAAGAAAAACGTCAACCAGGTGTTAATGCGAATGACGGCCTACAATCAACAAAAGTAGCCATTGCTTGTCAAAAATCTTATGAAGAAGATGAACTTGTTTCATTGTCTGAAATTAAATAAAAAATAAAAC
>CAUQFM010000054.1:0-14623 GCA_963517295.1 uncultured Vagococcus sp. | reverse complement strand
CTCATTTAAATAAGAACCTAAGACTTGTTCTCCAACTATTTTTTTTGTTACCTTTTCCAAACATTCATTTAGAATATTGGTCGCTGTAAAAATAATATTTCTAATCTCAGTACCAGATAATTCTTCAGACACTTTAAAAGTTATAAAAAATTTGATACTACTGTCTTCTTTAATTTGAATGAATGCTCGATTAATAGGATAGGCTCCTAAAATCCTTTCCCATTCTTTTACCGTAACACGTCCAACAATGGAAATGTATGTCTTTTCCAAAAACTCATTGTTCCAACTAAGTTCTAATTGATTAAAAGTACCCACTTCTTTTTGTTTGGGCACTATTAACAAACTACGATCATTATTTTTTACTCTTTCTTTTTTAAAGATACGATAATTTATATTAAACTGATTCATTTCCATTTTATATCCCTCTCTTTTATAACAGTTCTTCTAAAATTTTGATTTCCATTCCTGATGATTGAAATATTCAATGTCTTGAATTGTTTTTTTATCACTAAAGATCACACCATGAATAGAACCACCGTAGACACCACCACCATCTATCCCGATTTTATTATCAGATAGCCATAAACTCGTTTGATCATTATCTTTGTATAAATACTTAGTTGGGGTATGTCCAAAAATAACCTTCTTATTTGTTTTATTTGGTAACTGATGAAACGGTTCTCTAATCCATAGGCAATCTCTTTTAGATGTATCTTGCCAATTTTTTAAAGACAAGTTCAATCCTGCATGAACGCAAACATAATCTTCCCATTCAAAATAATAGGGAAGTGATTCTAAAAATAAAACCAGTTTTTTATATCTTGTTTGAATCATCATCGAGATCTCTGTAGGGGAATATTCCTCAAGCGCTCCTTCATGCAATAAACTTTCAATGGTTTCTCCGCCACCATTTAAAAGATAGTTCGAATATCTATTTTCAGAGTCTTTTAAAAAATCCAAAAATAGTTGCTCGTGGTTACCTCTTAAATAAATTGCTTTTTTATTTTCGACTAATTCACAGCCTAAAAGCAAACACTCTTTAGAGTTTTTTCCACGATCTAATAAATCACCTATTAAAACTAGTTGATGTAAATTTTCATCCACATGATTTAGTAGTGATTTAAACAATTCATATTCTCCATGTATATCACTTATAACAAATAAATACTTCCTCATTTATATCCCTCCTAAATAAAAAGAGGTTGACTTTAAAGTCCCAACCTCTTCTTGTCACATAGACTTACTTCTGAATTTAAGTCAGAAAAATACACCTAACTATTTTTTAATCAGATCATTCAGCCGATTATTCTTGTGAGAAATTTAATTGAACACCAGGAGCATCCAATGCTATTTCAGTTAATTCAAGTGCCATACGTTCAATTAAAACGAACAAAGGTCTTACAAGTTCATTAACTTCTTCTGATGATAAATCTTCAATTTTTTCTATTTTTTGATCCACAACTTGTACAAATTGTGCAACGTCACCAGATAAAATGACTTTATCTAAAATAATTTTAAATTCAATTCGTAACCCTAAAATAGAATTTTTTTCCGAATCTATATTCATATCTTCTTTAATTTCAAAAGGATTTAAACTCACATTAATTGCTGTTTCTTCTGTGTTGTCTTCTGATAACGCATCGTAGTGAAATCCTTGAACAAATTCTTGCTGTCTGATTAGTTCCATAAAAATACCTCTTTCAACTTTTTCTTTTTATATTTTATAGTTTTTATTTCTCCTCCTCTATTTTACAATAAATTGCGCTTAAAAGAAATCTAAAATTACAATCTCCTTTTATTATGCTCATTATGTTATATTTTATATCCATTATTAAAATCAATACTTTCTTTAAATATTGCTCTTCATTTTAAATAGGTTTCTTGCTATACAAATACTTCAACGTACTTTATGTCATCAAAAATCAAATATTAAAAGTCTAGTTTATTTGTAATAAACTGTTTTTTTCATCTATTATCAATATTTTTAAACAAATTTCGTTATTTAAAACCCGTTTTTCCTACTTTATTAACTATTTTTTCAAAAAAATCCTATCACAGAGTTTTTATTCTGTGATAGGATTCAAAAAATTTAGTGGATTGATCTAGCATTTTTTAACGGAAAAATACTCATTTTAATAATACCTTTAATCTCATTTTCATCATATAGACCAACTTGTCGACTATCTTTTACCTCTTGCCTGTTGTCACCTAAAAGGAAGTATTTTCTTTCTGAAATATTCTTCGTTCCTTTTTTAAGGCCAACAATATGTTCTGTATCAAAATTAGATGTATAGACTTTTTTAGAATTTTTCTTTTCATATTTAAAATTAATGAAATTGGCTTTTAAATAACTTTCTTCATAATTCGAATGATTGACCGACAGAATATCATCTTTCATTTGAATCGTATCGCCTGGCATTCCAATCACACGAAGAATATCTTTTTTTCCATCTTTTTCAATTATCACAACATCAAACCGTTTAACAGAAGAACCTTTTTGATACAACAACGTTTCACCAGAAACAATTTGTTCTGTCATGCTTTTGCTCGAAGTCGTATAACGATCATACTTAAATATAATAATTCCTGAAACGCTTAAAATAATAACTAATAAAATTGCTACAACTAAATTAAAACGAGAATATTTAATACGCCATTTTTTCTTCGATTTTTGTTTATTACCAAGTGCTTTTTTTAAAGCTTGTTTCTCTTCAATTTCATTAAACATTTTTTGTAAATCATCATCCACTGAAGAATAATGGTGGTGCTGTTTTCTTTTCTTTTTTTTTCCATTATTCTTCTTTTCAGGAAAATTTTTATTAGATAAAACACCCCAGACTGGATTAGTATTCATATCCATCTCTGGTAAATTATTTTCTTTTTTTTCTTTCTTCGTCAAAATCAAACTCCTTTCTTCAGAACTTATTCATTATCCAGTCGTTCTTTTTCTCTATAAACATTCATTTTTTTACTAAACAAGTTGCCATTTGTTGGCGGAGTATATGTAATAGCGTTAGCTCCCGCTTCAATCGTTTCTATAATTGATTCATCCGTTGGGCCACCTGTTGCCATTATTGGAAAATCCGGAAAATCTTTTCGAATTAATCTCACAATATGAGCTGTTTTTTTGCCCCCACTGACATTCAAAATTTTGACTCCGGCTTCAATTTTTTCTTTAACATCTGTGAACTCCGACGTGATTGTACCAATAATCGGAATATCAATCATCTGTGAGATGTCATAAATAGTTTCTTTAGACGTGGGAGCATTAACTACAACGCCAATCGAACCATTCGCCTCTGCAAACATACTCATATTAACCGATCGATTCCCCTGTGTTAGACCTCCACCCACTCCTGAAAACACAGGAACATCAGCCGCTTCAATAATACACTTAGTAATAGTTGGGTGTGGCGTGAACGGATAGACTGCAATAACGGCATCTGCATCAATATTTCTTATAATAGCAATATCAGTTGAATAACAAATTGATTTAATTCGCTTACCAAATATTTTAATTCCAGTGCAATCCCTGATAACATTGGGAACATTTATAATGTCTTTTCTTAAGGGTGTTATTATTTCTGGAATGAAGCGTTTTTCACTTTTCATGATACCTTCTCCTATATAAAAAGAGGCTGACTCAAACGCCAACCTCCTTAAATTTTTTCAAACATCTCTCAAAAATCATAAATTGAAACTATTATTTATCGTACTGGTGCAATTTATATTTTTCAATCACACCAATCACTTTTGATGCGTAATCAGGATCAGTTGCATAACCTGATGCTTGGAGTGCTTTAGCTGCAGTGGTATAGTCAGATGCCAACAAGACACCTTGATACAGATAAGGATCCCAATCAACACCATTAACAAACAATAATGTATGATCTCTCATACAATCCGCCCAACTAGCATACACTTTAAAATTAGCATTGATTTCAATCCATTTTCCATCTTTAAATTCTTTTGTCTTTAGTTTAACAGAATCATCGTGAGGACTAAACGACTTTATGCCAAATAGATTATTATATTTAGCACTTAACTCACTTCTTCCCCAATCCGATTCTAGTATGGCCTGTCCTAAAATAATGCTAGGCAAAATACCATGGGCTTGATTTAATTCTTTGGCTACTGGGACTAACTGATTGATAAATTCTTCATTTTCTACAGTTGTTTCTTCAACTGGGGTAGTCACTTCATTGTTAGATCCAGTTAATCCTTTTAGACTTAACATGAAAACAAATATTCCAACACCAATAATGACCACACTTAAAAAAATTGGGATTCTATTTATACCAACTGGGGCATAATTTTTTCTTTTTCTTTTTGCCATTATTTACCTACTTTTTTTAGTTGTTCGATATATTCTTCTAAAACAAGCTGATTTTTGGTCATATACTCAGCGTTTTCTTTACCAACATAACGAATGTGCCATGGCTCATAATTGATACCTGTCAGCTTTTCTTTGCCTTTTTTATATCGAATGACAAAACCATACTGATTAACATTGTCAGCTAGCCATTTTCCAGCATCTGTTTCACCAAACTCTTCTTCTAGCATATTGCCTTCTTCATACCATTTAATATCCAAAACATCTAAGGCTAGACCTGTGTGATGTTCACTCAAACCAGGAACTGTTAAGTATTTCATCGCCATATCCTTGGCCTCAGAATCAGAAAAACCTTGGTCAAGATAATTTTGAGTATCTCTTGCCACAATTTCTTCTTGCTCCGCCACAGAACGATAAGATGAAATAATAGTTAAATCAAAATTTGCTTTGGTGGCTGCTTCAGATAGAGCTAAATAATCATCATAAATGCGACCATCTACTTTATGTCCATCTGGTAGTTCTTTTAAATTGGTTGGTTCTTCTTTTATTTGATGCTCATTATTGACTAGTATTAAATTCCAATCATCTAGTTTTCCAGGCAAATGGCGCTCTTCTTTTTTGACTACTTGCTCTGTTGAAGTCGTTGTTGTCTCTTTTTTTGCTTTATTAGATTTTTGAGTATGAAAAATAATTGCTAGTCCAACAAACAAACAAGTAATTATGATAAATATTTTTTTTGCCATAAACCTCTATAATTCCCCTTATTCTTCTTCCGTTTCTTCTACACTTTGATTGTAGGTATCAATTAGATTTTCATCCACCCACTCAATTAAATCGATCTGTGACTCGGCTATTTGTTGTTGAATGGTTCCCGGCATACAAAATTCTAAGATGTCATCATATCCCCATTCACCATAACTCATAAAAATACGAAGATTCACCATATTTTTTTTAGGATACGCCGTTTCTTTTTTATCTGATACACTTTGTTGAGTAATCAACTCAACTTTTGTCATGCCTGTTTTAATCCATTCTTTAGCTATAATTGATTTTAGCCGTTTATATTCTGAAACAACATAATTTCTTTTCTCTGGAAATAAAATGGTTTGTCTGGCTATTTTTTGAATAAGCATCCATTCGTAATCAGAAAACAAGCTTTTTAATTTTTGCATTTTTTCATTAGACAAAGCTGACTGTCCTTTTTTCCATTTATTCCACTCTTCATAAGATATGACTAAAAAGTGATCACAAAATAATTTTTCACTAACAAATTGATCTTTTATGCGATCTAATAAAATATTAACAATTGCTTGATGCATCTTTTTCACACACCTTCCACATCTGTATTTTTTAAGTTAAAACACTCCCTACCATTTTAACCTTTACCTTAAAAAAAAGCATCTTTTATGCAAATTTAAAAGAAATTTTAATAACTATTCCCTTGATTAAAATTAACTTTTATATCAATAAATGTTTGAGTTTCAGTTAAAAACTGATATAGTCTCGCTCGATTTTCAAATTCTTCTCTACTTACTGGTAATTCCTTTGTTTCATAATAAGTCATTGTTAAAGATACTTTTTCTCTCAAAAGTATACCATCATTGTTTTCAGCATAATTTTCATAAATAAAATCTAATAATTCTTTTATTTTTTCAGAAACATCTGTTGCCACATCGATATTTTTTATCAACTCAATCATATCTTCCAACACCTTTAATTGCATCCGCCTCATTTGAAAATAACTTATTTCATAAACATCTTTATTTAATAGTTGATTATCCAAATGGCTTTTAGCATATTGCTCTCCTTGTTGAATACTTTTAGCAATACCTTCGACAATCAAATCACAATCTAAAATCGCCCGTCTATCATCTAATGTCTGTGACATCTTTTTAAGTAGAAATTTTATTGAATTATCTACTCTGTCCTTATTTGCTTTAATTTCTTTTTCGACATTTGGCATATACAAATTAGCTAATAAAGCTAAACCCACACCAATTAACAGAAGCATAATAGCATTTTTCACTAAATCACCAGACATACTTTTTTCATTCAAAAAGTGGGTCATCAAAACTGAATTGACCGGTATCGCCTCTGACATTTTAAATCTAGCTGCGATTGGAATGTACATTAATAAATATAACCCAAAGGCAATCGGTGTATAACCTAATAAACTGTAACTACCAAAAGCAATGATAATAGCAATAAACAACGCTAAAATGCGTCCAATACCTACTTTAAATGAGGAAGTTTTAGTATTTGTTACACTTAAAATCGCAATAATTCCCGCTGTTGACGGATAGTTTAAACCTATATAATTAGCTAACATAATAGCTAAAGTAGCTGCCACTACTGTTTTTATCGTTCGTAAACCTATTCTCACTTCATCACTCCTCTTATATACTCTATTAAAAAACATAAATACTTTTACGTCAAATACTAGCAGAATTTAATACTTTCGTATATCATATAACATACAGGGGGAATTTAGAATGAAGCGTAAATGGCTAGCCATTTCTTTTTTATTAAGTACTTTACTTTTCATCACTGCTTGTGGCATTACCCAAGAGCTTGATGAATCTTTAGAAGTCTCTAAAGAATTAAATATTATTATTGGACAACAAGAATCAATTATTAAAGATCTACTAAAAACCGTTGAAAAAATTGAGCCATCTTTTAATAAAGATATCGATGCAAAACCTAAAACTGGTCTTTTCCAAGACCAAGAAGGGGATCTTTATAAAAATTTCAATAAACGAAAAGAATTATTAGATGAATTGCTTGCTGGACAAAAAGAAGTCAAAAAATATCAAAAAGAGATTAAGCGAATAAGCAGTAAAGAAGCAATTGATGTGGATAATGATAAACTTAATTTAATTAACAGTAGTTTAAAAATTATCGAAAATAATTATGACTCATTGATTCTATATATGGAAACTGGTTTTGAACAAGAAGAACTTTTATACGAAAATCTTCCTGTCGATAATCTATCTGAACAAGGATCGATTATTAATCGAACGTATGGTTCTGTGACGATGGTTGCTGAAGAATCAATCAGTAACATGGAATACACATCCAACCTTATTAACAAATTCATAAAGCACTCTTCTCTTGATAAAAAATAAAAAAACGAGATTGACTCAAAAAATGTCAGTCTCGTTTTTTGTTTATACAAATTTTTTTTAATAGTCAGGGGATAAAAAGTCTGCTCTCACGACAACTTCACCAAAAACGATCAATCAAAAAGACCGATTGTTCGTTTTTTCTTCCAGTTGCTCAGAGCAAAACGATTTTTTACCCACCCTCATTTTAATCTTTTGTTGTTTCTTGAACATTCACAACATTTTTAGAGCCTTTTGAAGCAAAACTTTCTAGTAAGTCTTTCACATCAAGACCAGTTGTTTCTTTCAACGTTTCTTGAGAAGAAGCAAGCAAGTTAGTGGCATAATTGGTAATGCGATTTGCACCACTCTCTTTTCCACCATCACCAGTATCAACAACTGTAATTTTTTCAATGTTTCCAAGTGGTTGAGATGCTTCTTTAACAAGTTCTGGTAACATTTCAAGTACCATGCTTAAGACAGCTGCTTCACCATATTGTTTGAAGGCTTCTGCAATTTTTTCTTTGGCTTGTGCTTCTGCTTGCCCTTGTGCTAAAATCGCATCGGCACGTGCTTGTCCATCCATACGGACTTGAGAAGCATTCGCTTCAGCCATTGCTTCTACTCGGAATTTTTCAGCTTCTGCTTCTGCTACTTCTTTGGCTTTCATTGCTTGTGCTTCTTGTTCTCTAGCATAACGATCTGCATCAGCTTTTTTCTTCACTTCTGAGTCGTATTGTTTCTCACGACGAATAATTTCTTTTTCTTCTAATTCAATTTGCTTTTGACGCTCGATAACTTTAACTTCCATCTCTTGAGCGACAACTTGTTGTTGAGCAACAGCACTCTCTAAGTTATAAGCTTGATCGGCTTTGGCTTTAGCAATGTCTTGTTCTTGCTTGTAGGCTGCTAATTTTAATTCTTTATCTTTTGCCGCTTCAGCGATTTCTGTTTGACGACCAAGTTCAGCTTGTTGAGATTCTTTTTCAGCTTGAGCTTTTTTAATACGTGTTTCTTTTAAAGCTTCAGCCTCAGCAATTTCAGCATCACGTTTTACTTGAGCAATACGTGGTTTACCTAATGAATCTAAGTAACCATTTTTATCACGAACATCTTTAATTGTGAATGAAACAATAATCAATCCCATTTTAGCTAAATCTACACTTGCCACTTCTTGAACGCTTTGACTGAATTTATCACGGTTTTGATAGATTTCTTCGACAGTCATTGATCCTAAAATCGAACGTAAATGACCTTCTAAAACTTCACGGGCTTCATTTTCCAACTCTTCACGTGTTTTACCTAAGAATTGCTCTGCTGCTGTTGCTATTTCTTCAACAGAAGAACCAATTTTAATGATTGATGTTCCATCTGCCATAACTGGTACACCTTGTTCTGTATACACTTCTGGTGTTGAAACATCTAGTTTGCTTGAAAGTAAGCTTAAACGGTTAGAACGTTGAAAGACCGGTAAGACAAAAGCTCCCCCGCCACGAACGATTTTTAATTTGTTGCCACCTTCATCTTGATGGACATTTTTAGTCCCTAAGTAACTCCCACTAATAATTAAGGCTTCATCAGGTTGAGCTGTTTGATATTTCGATACAAATACAACTAACATCATTAATAAAATAATCCCAACCAATATAATTGGTAAAAATAAAATCCCCATAACTTAATAATCTCCTTTTAAATAAAATTTTCTTTATACGGTACCACATAACATACACGATCTCTAATCTCAATTACTAAGACATCTGAACCTGCTTTAACTTCTTCAACTTGAGGTTTATAATAACTTGCTGGTCGTGTAATAGAACCTGTCACACTTGATATCTTGATTTCACCCATTCCTTTAAGTGGGATAGGCGTAATCACGGTTGCTTTTCGACCTTCTAAATCTTTTTCTGTAACTGCAATACTTGATTCTGAATTTTTAAGGGGGACTAGTATGTAAAAATTCATTAAAAAGACTATAATAGTAGCTATTCCACCACTAACAAGAAAGACAATAATACTTTTATAATCAAAAAACCTTTCACCTATAATCCCAAATAATGAGGTAAATGCCAACCAAGGAACCATTAACATCGGATCAATTGGCCCATCAAAATCAAAAATATCACCAAAAATAAACAATAGTATGGATATAACAGTACATCCAATTAAAATATATAAATAAATTGTATCTAATGGATAACCAGCTATCAATTTCTCCTCACTCCTTTCTAACTAGCTTAACATTATTTTACCAATATTAAGAATAAATTAATAGTATATTCGTAATAATTGTATGTAAGTGTTAACAGATAAAAGAAATAGCTCATTTAATATCTTTTTGTCATTAAAACAAGTTCTCCTTCGACAACTTCACAACTGCTAATCAATCCAAAAAGCACGGATTGTTTAGCAGTTCCTCCAGTTGCTCGGAGCTAATCGCTTTTTTCAGCACCCTGGTTTAGTTAGGCTTCAAACAGCAACTCCTTCGACAACTTCACAACTGCTAATCAATCCAAAAAGCACGGATTGTTTATCAGTTCCTCCAGTTGCTCGGAGCTAATCGCTTTTTTCAGCACCCTATTTTTATCCACTCTTGTTTAGTCCGGGATAAAAAATCTGCGCCTTCGGTAACTTCACAAACAGCAATCAATCCTAAAACCATGGATTGTTTGCTGTTTCCTCCAGTTACTCGGAGCAAAACGATTTTTTATCCACTCTTGTTTAGTCATTCGATTTTAGTGCTTCGATCATATCGACTTTTGTTAATCTTCGGTGCATGAAAAACATGACAACAAGTGAAAATAGAACGGTTAACAGTGCGGAATAGAGATAACTTATCCAGTGAATATCTGGTGGAAACATCATCATATCGACTTCTGCTGTTTGTAAAACAAAGCCGTGGAGTAATTTTCCTAATATACATCCCAGTAAAATACCTAAGAAAGTTAAAATATTATTTTCTCGGTAAACATACATCGTGACTTCTTTATTATAGAAGCCAAGAACTTTAATCGTGGATAATTCTCTAATCCGCTCTGATATATTAATATTAGTTAAATTATACAAAACAATAAAAGCAAGCATGGCTGCTGAGACAATTAAAACCCAGACAACAATATTCAAACTTCCCATCGTGTCATCCATCGCTTTACCAATTTGACTAGTAAAACTCACATTGATTGCCTTTTTAGTATCCATTAATACTTCAGCTAATTTTTCTTCTGATTTTTTATTTAGCGTATCATTAAAAGCTAACAAATCAACATTATAAGTAGGCTTTTCACCAAATGTTTTTTCATAATAAGTAGGCGTCATATAAATAAAATGCATCGCATAATTTTCTACAATGTGGCTGATTTTCACTTCTTTCATCTCATCACCACTTGCTTTTATTTTAAGCATATCACCTTCTTTTAAATCATATAACTTCCCTAATTTTTCATTTATAATGACACCAGAATCATCTAACGAATATAATTTCCCTGATTGCCGATTTTTAAAGGTGATAAAATCATGTAACTCTTTCTTATCTTTTGGCGTATCAACAACCACTTCTTGTTTTTTATACCCCTCATTAACAACTTCCACCGTTTTTTGAGATAAGGTTAAGTGAGAAGCATAAACGTCTAAATTATCTCTTTCTTTTTCATATCTTTTAGTTTCTGATGCCGTTGCCTCTGGATTATAAACAACTGTTGCATCATAATGCCAGATTTTAGAAAATTGGATATCCACAATATCCCCAATCGAATCTTTTAAACCAAAGCCTGTAATAATCATCGCCATACAACCAGCAATTCCCAAAACAGTCATTAGCATTCGTTGTTTGTATCTAAATAAATTTCGAGCTGTCACTTTTTGATTAAAATTAAATCGTGACCAAATCCACGTCAGCTTTTCTAACCAAATACGCTTACCTGGTTTTGGTGCTTTTGGCCTCATCAAAACGGATGGTGTACTTAATAAATCAACTCTGAGGACAATCATTGAAGATAGCACAGTACATAAAAGCGCCACAACGA
Organism: uncultured Vagococcus sp.; assembly: GCA_963517295.1. Lineage (GTDB taxonomy): Bacteria > Bacillota > Bacilli > Lactobacillales > Vagococcaceae > Vagococcus. The sequence continues at coordinate 3,167 of CAUQFM010000054.1, read as the reverse complement.
CCGATTGCAGTGAGTAGCTCATATAATAGGTAATAATGACTGGTGGTAGGTTATACAGGCTACCATACGCATTATAAATCACCGATGGAAAGATATTAAACCCAATGACTAATCCTAATAAACTCCCAATCACACTCGCCAATACGGCATACACAATAAATTTTTGAGCAATTTCACTATTACTATAGCCTAATGCTTTAAGCGTCCCAATCTCACCACGCTTTTCATCCACCATCCGCGTCATCGTTGTTAAACAAATCAGTGCGGCAATCATAAAAAAGAACACTGGAAAGACTGTCGCTATTGAAGAAATCCGATCCGCATTATCTTTATATTCTGTATAAGCTGGATTATCATTTCGATCTTGATACAGATATTTCAGATCATCCATCTCTTGTAATTCATTTTCTTTATTTTTCAGAGTATTCGCTTCTTTTATTAACTGCTCTTCTTGAGCCGTTAATTCTTTTTCAGCCTGATCTAAACTTTCTTTTATTTCAACAGATACAGGTTGGCCCATTGTATCAGCTATTTTTAACTGTTCTTTCTGAGAATTGAGCTGCTTTTGAGCTTCATCTAACTGATGTCGACCATCTTCTATTTGTTTCTTTCCATCTTGTTGAATTTTTTCAAAACGTTCTTTTTCTCGTGTTCCTAATTGCTGTTTCATTTCTTTTTCATTAGCATCAATAAGCTTGTCATACTCTTTACTATAGCTCGTTAATTTCTCTGTATTATGGTAGCTGATATACATTTCTGTAAAAAAATCTAACTTAAAATCAGTTTTAGGCACAATCCCAAAAATATCCACCGAACCCTTGCCAACTGTTGTATTTCCTCGTGAAACTTGATCAATATACATTGGACTATTAATTATACCAACCACTTGATAGCTTTCTTTTTCTAATTGATTTTTTTCTGATTGGATGATAATTTCGTCACCAATTTTGTATTTCTTTAATTCTTTGGCTCGATTATCTAAAGCAACTTCACCCGATTTTTCTGGCAGTTTCCCCTCAATTAATCGTGGCTTATTTAAAGGTGATTGACTGTTTAAATCATATGACATTAAACGCATCACACTATTTTCATTTTTTTCAATCACATCTAAGGTATAACTACCTTCCACTTGATTGACATTTTTATTATGCTTAACCACGTCCAAATCTTCTTTTTCAAGACCAATAGGCGATATAATTTTAGCATCCATTAATTGCTGCTTTTTATAATAAGTATCTGCTGTATGAATCATGTCAGGTCCTGTCGCTTTAATCCCTGCATAAAAACAAACCCCTAATAAAATAATTAATAAAATAGAAAAAAATCGAGCTTTTGATTGGAAAATTTCTCTTATATTTGATTTTCGGAGTGCTTTTTTACTCATTCTTCTACCTCCTACCATTCAATTTCTGTAACAGGTAACGGATTTTCATTCATCTCAATACTTCTTACTTTGGCATCATTCACTCTAATCACTCGATCAGCCATTTTAGCAATTTCAGAATTATGAGTAATAACAATCACGGTTGTTTTTTGCTTCCGACACGTGTCTTCTAAAATTTTCAACACTTGTTTCCCAGTTTCAAAATCCAAAGCACCTGTAGGTTCATCACATAAAAGGAGTTTAGGATTCTTAGCAAGAGCTCGAGCAATTGCCACACGTTGTTGTTCCCCCCCTGATAATTGTGATGGGAAATTTTGTTTTCTGTGATCTAAATTAACTAACGTCAAAATCTCATCCACATCTAAAGCATTATTTGATACTTGCGACGCTAGTTCAACATTTTCTCTAGCAGTTAGATTAGGAACTAAATTATAAAATTGGAAAACAAAACCCACATCTAGTCGTCTGTACGTCGTTAATTCTTTGGCACTATGTTGAGCGATATCAACACCATCCACAATAATCTGACCTTCATCACAACTATCCATCCCACCTAAAATATTTAGAACGGTTGATTTACCAGCCCCACTAGGACCAAGAATCACAACAAACTCCCCTTCCTCAATAGAAAACGATACTCCGTTATTAGCAACAATCACATTGTCACCCATGTGATAACGTTTAAACACCTCTTTAACTTCTACGTAGCTCATTATGACACCTCACTTTTCTTATTTACTAATTATATCAAAGTAAACATCATTTTATAAATAAAATCCGTTTTTTATGATTAAAAACGCAAAACGAACTGTTGTTCTTATTCTGTTTATCCCTTATAATGTGAGTATTACATTTAGGGGGCATACAATGGCAAAGAAAAAACAACACAATAAAAAACACCCAGCTTCACTACTAATTGGCTTCATTATTATATTAGGCTTAGCTTTTGCAGGGATTCAGATTCCTGATTTTTTTAATGATTCCTTACCATCTAATCAAAAAACAGTCCAAGGACCAACAAGTAATTCTGGTGATAATCCCGGACCCGTTGAACATGGCGAGGCTACTTTTAGCGCTGAAGAATTAAAAGATAATAAAAAAGGCTGGGTTCATTACGGTGAGTACGATGAATATAATCGACCAACGACAGCCGATGCTTTAATCACACCTAAGATGATTGGAACTGGAAGTAGTGCCAAACAAGATATCCGACCACCTGGTTTCATTTCTGGAACTGATCCAAACAATCATTCACGCGGTCATTTAATTGGTCGACAACTTGGCGGTAGTGGGGAAGATCCTAAAAATTTAGTTACCCTTTATCAAAATCCTGTTAATACGCCTTTCATGACAAAATATGAAAATATGGTTCGAAAAGCTGCTGACAATGGTGAAACAATCCGTTACCGCGTCATTCCTGTTTATGAAGGTGATATTGGGATGCCTATTGCAGTAAAAATGGAAGGCAAAGGTTTAGCTAATAATTCTAAAATCAACTTCAATGTTACCATTGAAAATAAAAAATAGGAGCTGACTTTAATGTTTAAAGAACTACAAAATAAACTAACAACAACCGAACCACAGCACTATTTATCACTCTTAAAAGTACAAAATATTTCTGATTATCAAGGCTATCTTTTATTTAATCTAGCTAACTTAGAAAGTAGTTTCTATCAAAATTTAGATTTTTTAAAAGATGATGATATTTGGACAAAAGAGGAACTTCAAGACTACACAGTTTTTGCTCAAACTATTGACAACGATTATATCCTAGCTACGACGA
>CAUQFM010000053.1:0-14833 GCA_963517295.1 uncultured Vagococcus sp. | reverse complement strand
GAGTAACTGGAAGAACTGATAAATAATCTACTGGCTATTAAGTAGTATTAATAAATACAAAGAGGAGGTTGACTTTGATGTCAGCCTCCGTTTTGTTTATACGAATAATTTTTAATAGTCAGGAGATAAAAAGTCTACTCTCACGATAACTTCACCAAAAACGATCAATCAAAAAGATTTTTGACCTACCCTTTGTATTTATTTCAAGTATTCACAAGTTTGAGTTAATTAGCTTTTTTAGGTGCTATTAATAATATTAATAGTTAAATAAAAATTAACAATTTGTAAACGGTTACAATTAGGGTTAAATTAAGTATGTAGACAGGATCAATAAGAAGAGGTGAAAAAAGTTGATAACAATATCAGTAGCAGGTGGTTCACAACCAGAAATTTTAAAACTTGTGAAAAAAGCTCATGAAGAGTGTTTAGAAGATATTCGTTTTGTTGTATTTGATACCAATCAAAATATCGCAGATGATACAATATGGGAGTATATCCATTGTGATGATGAAAAAGATATCGCTCAAAAAGCAGTGAAGTTTGTAGCGGATAAAAAAGCAGAAATTTTACTTAAAGGTATTATTCAAACGCATACATTACTTAAAGAACTCCTTAACAAAGAGTATGCTCTAAAAAATCGCCAAGTACTTTCTCATGTTGCTATGGTTGATATCAAGGCAACCAATCAATCATTTTTATTAACAGATTGCGCGATGAATATCACACCAGATAAAGATACTTTAATTGAAATTGTAGAAAATGTGAAAGAAGTGGCACATAAAATTGGAATATCGCAGCCTAAGATTGCACTGCTAAGTGCGGCAGAAAACTTTAATCCTAAAATGCCATCTTCTGTTTTAGCAACAGAAGTTACAGAACATTTTAAAGAAACTCAAGACAGCATTATTTTTGGTCCAATTTCTCTTGATTTAGCTTTATCAAAAGAGGCTGTAGAACATAAACGTTATGAAGGACCTATTATGGGCGATGCTGATGTGATTGTTGTACCAGCCATTGATGCGGGAAATAGTTTATATAAATCTTTAACTCTATTTGGTGGGGCGAAAGTTGGTGGAACAATTGTGGGGACAAAAGTTCCTGTTGTTTTGACATCAAGGAGTGATTCAACAGACAGCAAATTACATTCATTAAAATTTGCTATAAAACAAGTTTAAAAGTGAAGGGGGAAACTAGATGGAAGCAATACTTGTTATTAATCCAGGATCAACATCTACTAAAACTGCTGTTTATGCGGATCATCAATTAATTGCAGAAGAAACGATTCGACATAGTGTGCAAGAGATTTCTGGATTTAAAAATGTTATTAGCCAAACTGAATTCAGATACAAAATCATCAAAGATTTTATAGATAAACTAGACTTAGCTGAAAAATTAGCAGCTGTTGTGGGTCGAGGTGGCTTATTGAAACCAATTCCCGGTGGTACTTATCGAGTAGGAGAAGCCATGCTTGATGATTTAAGAACTGAAAAATATAATACGCATGCTTCTAATTTAGGTGCTATATTAGCTAATGAATTTTCTGAAAATTTGGGAATACCAGCTTTTATTGTTGATCCAGTTGTGGTGGATGAAATGCAAACGCTTTCTAGAATATCAGGAATTAATGGGATTGAAAGACGAAGTGTCTGTCATGCATTAAATCAAAAAGCCGTTTCTAGAAAAGTTGCAGAAGAACTTGGGAAAACCTACGAAACAACCTCTGTTATCGTAGCACATCTCGGTGGTGGCATTAGTATTGGCGCTCATGAAAACGGAAAGATGATTGATGTTATCAATGGATTAGACGGAGAAGGTCCTTACACACCAGAAAGAAGTGGCACACTTCCGTTAATCGAATTTGCAGAAATTCTTATTTCAGAGAATATGTCAATTGGAGATGTTAAGAAAAGAATAGCTGGTAATGCAGGTCTTAAATCTTATCTAGGTGAAACGGATATTCGAGAAATAGAAAAGAGAATGAATCAAGGCGACATCGAAGCTAAATACTATCTAGATGGTATGTGTTACCAAGTGGCTAAAAGCATAGGTGAGTTAGCAGTTGTGCTAAAAGGAAAAGTCGATGCCATTATCCTAACAGGAGGAGTGATTTATTCTCAATATGTGCTAGCTAAAATTTCAGAATTTACTGATTGGATTGCACCAATTAAAGCTTTTCCTGGTGAAATGGAAATGGAAGCCTTATACGAAGGGGCATTAAGAGTTGTAGAAGGAAAAGAAAAAGCACTAAATTACGAGGAAGTTAAGATTGTAAAGTAGGAGTGATAAAAATGACAGAACAAACAGATTTACTCGTCTTAGGTGGCGGAACAGGAGGCTATGTGGCTGCAATTAGAGCAGCTCAAAAAGGTCTGAATGTGACGATTGTTGAAAAATATAAACTTGGTGGTACGTGTTTACATAAAGGATGTATCCCAACAAAAGCTTTACTTAGAAGTGCAGAAGTTTTTGACACGATGAAAGAATCAGACATGTTTGGCATCGAATCAAACAATGATTATGTCGTTAACTTTAAAAAAATTCAAGAGAGAAAACAATCGATTATCGACCAATTACATTCTGGTGTGATGGGACTTTGTAAAAAAAATAAGATTAGAATTCTTGAAGGTGAAGGTGCTATTTTAGGTCCCTCTATTTTTTCTCCTGTATCTGGTGCGGTTGCAGTTACTTTTAATGATAAAAGTAAGGAAGAAGAAATTATCGTTCCTAAAAATGTGATTATTGCCACAGGATCATCACCTAAAACGCTCCCTAATCTACCTTTAGATGAAGAAAATATTCTCTCTTCAGATGGCATGTTAGATCTTGAAACATTACCGGAGTCAATTGTAATTGTTGGTGGTGGCGTGATAGGCGTTGAGTGGGCATCACTTTTAAATAGTCTAGGCGTTAAAGTCACTATTGTGGAATTTTTAGATCGATTATTGATTAATGAAAGTTCTTCTGTTTCAAGACAGTTGAAGAAAAGCTTGAAGGACAAGGGTATCACTATTTTGCTTAGTAGCAAAGTTGAGTCGGCAATTATTGGTAAAAATGGTGTGGAAGTTTCGATCGAAGGACAAGAAAAATTAACCGTGGATAAAGTGATGGTTGCTATCGGACGCGCGCCAAATGTGAATGGTTTAGGCATTCAAAACACATCTATTAAATATGGGGACAAAGGAATTGAAGTCAATGAATTCTACCAAACAACTGAAGGACATATTTATGCGATTGGAGATTGTATTGACACGATGCAGCTTGCTCACGTAGCAATGAAAGAGGGCGAGCTAGCAGTCGCTCATTTACTTCAAGAAGAAGTTGAACCACTTAATTATACAAATGTTCCTAGAGGAGTTTATACGAATCCAGAAGTCGCAAGTGTGGGTTACGTGAAGGATAATGTTCCAAAAGACAGAAAAGTAAAAATTGGTAAATTTAATTTTGCTGGTAATGGTAAAGCGTTAGTTTACGGAGGGAATGAGGGATTTGTAGAAGTCATCAGAGATGAAGAAACAGATGATTTACTAGGTGTATCAATCATCGGACCTCATGCAACAGATTTAATTACAGAAGCAAGCACATCAATGTACCTAGATGCGACACCTTTAGAAATTGGGGAGGCAATTCATCCTCATCCAACGTTAACAGAAGCACTTCAAGAAGCGGCGTTAGACACTTATGGCTTGGCCATTCATAAATAATAGAAAGGTTGATTGTAAATGAAAACATTAAAAAAATCTGGTTTAAGTAAAGAAGAGATTATTCAAGCGTACCGTGAAGTTTTAAGAGGTCGCCGATTAGATGAACGTTTATGGCAATTAACAAGAATTGGAAAAACATCTTTCAATATTTCAGGCCAAGGAGCAGAAGTGGCTCAAGTAGCAATGGCAATGGCTTTTGAACCAAGTAAAGACTATTTTTTACCGTATTATCGTGATATGACTGCCTGTCTTGTATGGGGAATGACACCTAAAGATATTATTATGGGTTCATTTGGTAAAGAGGCAGATCCGTCATCACATGCTCGTCAAATGCCGAATCATTATGGTTCAAAAGAACATAATATCGTATCGTTTGCTTCAACTGTAAGTACGCAAATGCCACTTGCAACAGGAGTAGCTTACTCAGCTCAATTAGAAAAAAGTGATTTCGTGACGTTAACAACAACAGGTGAAGGTTCTGCTAACCAAGGTGAGGTTCAAGAAGCGATGAACTTTGCAGGTGTTAAAAAATTACCTTTAATCTTTGTGGTAGAAAATAATAAATATGCTATTTCAGTTCCGATTAAAGAACAGTATGCCAATGAGTACATGTCAGATCGTGCTCATGGTTACGGCTTTGAAGGTATTTCTGTTGATGGTAATGATTTTACGGAAGTATACCTTACTTTCAAAAAAGCTGTAGAAGATGCTCGAGCTGGTAAAGGACCAAAATTAATTGAACTCCGTGTTTCTCGCTTAACATCTCACTCAGCTGATGATGATCAAACAATTTATCGTTCGAAAGAAGAAATTGAATCAATGAAAGAAAAAGATCCAATTGATGCAATGGTTAAACAATTACTTGCTGAAAAAATAATGGATCAAGCAGAGTTAGATAAAATGGATGAAGAAATTAGAGCAGAAGTTGATTTAGCAACAGATGAAGCTGAAAAAATGCCAGAACCAACTGCTGATTCATTATATGACGAAGTTTACGCTAAATAATTGATAAGAGAGAGGATTGACGATAATGACTGAAATGACATATTTAGAAGCAATTAATTTAGGGATTACAGAAGAAATGGGTCGCGATGAAAAAGTTGTTATTTTTGGAGAAGATGTAGGTGGCGATAAAGGTGGCGTTTTTGGAGTTACTAAAGGTCTTGCTGCAAAATTTGGAGATGATCGCTGTTTTAATACACCGCTGACAGAAGGGTTAATCGGTGGTTTAGCCATTGGCCTTGGCTTAAGAGGGTATCGAGCAATTGGTGAATTTCAATTTGCTGATTATATTTTACCAGCAACCAACCAAATTTTATCAGAAGCTAGAACAATGCGTTATCGGACAAAAGGCGATTGGACAGCTCCTATTGTCTATCGTACGCCTTACGGTGGTGGTGTTCGTGGTGGTTTATATCATTCACAATCCACTGAAAAAATCTTTTGTGGGCAACCAGGATTAAGAGTAGTCACACCTTCTAATCCTTATGATGCAAAAGGAATGATTAAAGCTGCTATCAGATCAGATGATCCAGTTATTTTCTATGAGCATAAACGTTTATACCGCTTATTAAAAGCAGATGTGCCAACAGAAGATTATGTTGTACCGATTGATAAAGCAAATGTGGTTCGTGAGGGTAGTGATATTACCGTTATTGCTTACGGTATGATGCTTCAATATGCGATTTCTGCAGCTGAAAAATTAGCGATAGAAGGTATCGAAACTGAAGTGGTAGATGTTCGTTCGTTGTATCCACTAGACCGGGAAACATTAGTTAATGCAGCTAAAAAGACTGGGAAAGTTTTATTAATTTCTGAGGACAACAAAGAAGGTGCAATTATTAGTGAGATTGCAGCGATGATTTCAGAGGATGCATTATTTGATTTAGACGCTCCAATTCAACGTTTAGCTGGACCTGATGTACCAAGTATGGGCTATGCACTCCCTCTTGAACGTGAATTTTTAGTGAATGAAGAGCAAGTGACTCAAGCAATGAAAGACTTGGCAGAATTTTAATCTTGATTTTAGGAGGAAGATAGATATGGCAATCAAAGAGATTTTAATGCCTCATTTAGGGGAAAGTGTCACAGAGGCTTCAGTTATTCAGTGGCTAGTTCAACCAGGAGATACTGTAAAACGCTATGCTCCTTTAATGGAGGTTGTTTCTGATAAAGTAACAACAGAAGTCCCATCTGATTTTAATGGGGTTGTTAAAGAGTTAATTGTTACGTTAGATACAGATTATCCAATTGGAACAGTGTTGATGACTTTGGAAGTTGAAGGAGCAAACGAAGTACCGAAACAAGAAGAAGTTGCCCCTGTTAAGGAAACGGTAAGTACTGAAAAAAGAGCGGCAGCTTTTAAACCAGTTGGAAAAAATGCTGGGCGATTTTCACCCGCAGTTTTAAAATTATCTCAAGAAAAAGGCATTGATTTAGCGCAGGTCGTGGGAACTGGTAGAGAAGGACGAATAACTAGAAAAGACATCATGAATTTTGTTCCTGGCTCAGTATCCAATGTAGAAGTTGCACCAGTAGAAGCAGTCGTGAAAGCTGTAAAAGAAGTTCCAGCTCAAATGGTACAACCAAAACCAGTTGTAATAAATTCTAAGGATGAAATCGTTCCTGCTGATGGCGTTAGAAAAGCAATTGCTAAAAAAATGGTTCAAAGTGTCAGTGAAATTCCTCATGCTTGGATTATGGTAGAAGCGGATGTAACGAATATTGTTAACTTACGAAATAGTGTTAAAGAAGATTTTAAAAAACAAGAAGGTATGTCTCTTAGCTTCTTCCCATTCTTCGCTAAAGCTGTTGTTCAAGCAATGAAGAAAAACCCGAAAATGAATACATCCTGGCAAGATGGTAACATTATCTATCATAAAGATATTAATTTATCTATTGCTGTGACAACTGACGAGCATTTATTTGTTCCAGTTATTCATCAAGCAGATAACTATTCTCTAGCTGGACTTGCGAAAGAAATTAACCGCCTAGCTACAGATGTTCGTCAAGGCACTTTAGCAAGTCAAGATATGCAAGGTGGAACATTTACTTTGAATAATACAGGTAGCTTAGGTTCAGTTCAATCAATGGGAATTATAAATCATCCTCAAGCAGCAATTTTACAAGTAGAATCAATTAATAAACGTGTGGTACCAACTAAAGATGGTGGTTTTAAAGTAGCGGACATGGTTAATCTTTGTTTATCAATAGATCACCGAATTTTAGATGGTCAACAAGCTGGAAAATTCTTAAAAGATGTGAAAGAAAATTTAGCTCGATTTGAAAATGATTCAGCTATCTATTAATTAGTTATTACTTTAAAAAATGAATAAACGATGTTTAAGTAGGTCGTTGATCACAAAAATTTTAGCAATAAATTTAGTGATTAACGGCTTATTTAATGAGGCGAAAATTTGTTGTAAAAATTATAAAAACTAGGGGATTTTAGACATGACAAATGAAGCAGTTAAAACAAAAATGACACCAAAAATATTTTTTAATAAATTGTTAACAGGGACAGCTCAAGGAACAATCATTGCGTTGATTCCTAATGCGGTACTAGGTGCAATTTTAAAATACTTTGCAGATATTAAAGTCATAGAAATGATTATTCATGCGGCACAAATTTTTCAAGTTGGAACAGCACTTATTATTGCAGCCTTAATAGCCAAACAATTTGATTTAACGCCGCCAAAGATGATGATTGTCGGAGGAGCAGCTTTTGCTGGTTCGGGAGTTATTAAGTTCAATCCAGAGGTTGGAGGTTTTATTGCAGCTGGTACTGGAGATATTATTAACATTATGCTGACAGCTTCAATCGCCGTATTAATGATGCTTTGGATTGATACTAAATTCGGTTCTGTTGAAATTATTGCTTTGCCGATTGTGGTCGGAATTGGTGCAGGTTTAGCAGGTATGTTAATGTACCCGTATGTCACACAAATTACGGTAGCTATTGGAAAAGTTATCAATAACTTTACTGATTTCCAACCTATTATTATGAGCATTCTAATTGCATGTTCTTTTGCAGCTCTTATCATCTCACCGATTACTACAGTAGCAATTGGGATGGCGATTCAATTAAATGGTGTATCTGCGGGAGCAGCAGCTATGGGGATTGCAGCAACAACGACAGTTTTAGTGATTAATTCTTGGAAAGTGAACGAATCTGGCGTGACACTTGCCGTTTCTTTAGGTGGTATGAAGATGATGATGCCTAATTTGTTTAAGTATCCAATTATTCTAGTACCTTGCTTAGTAACGGCAGCTATATCAGCTATTCCAGTAGCATTATTCAACATATCAGGTACTCCAAATTCAGCTGGTTTTGGATTGGTTGGGTTAGTAGGTCCTTTAGCTTCTTTAGATGCCGGACTTAACGTTGCGTTATTAATTATTTCATGGTTTATTGTTCCAATTGCAGCAGGTCTTTTTTCGAAATTTTTATTTGAAAAAGTCTTGAAATTATATGATAGTAATGTTGTTTTTAAATACCAAGGCTAAAAAAATCGAGATTATTAATTATTCTTAATAATCTCGATAAAGTCTTTAATATCCTTTGTGACATGAGCATCCTTTTTAAGCGCAATTCCGATGGGAAAATAATCATATTGATCTTTTAATGGTACCCAGATTAAGCCGTCACTTTTACCAACTGCTTGGTATTCGATTGGTAAAATACAAATAGAATTATTTTTACGCAAACTGTGGAGTAAGACTTGTAAATCATCATTATGTAAAATAATGTTAGGGACGTAACCAAATTTACTAGATTGATCTAAAAGTAATCGACCTAACATAAAATTAGTTGTGAGTGATGAAAAACGTTGACCTTTTAAATCTTTGAAAGTGAGGATATTTTTTTTAGAAAGTGGATTATTTTCTGGAATAACGACATAAACATGGTAACCTCTAGTAGATGTTTCTAAAGCCTCAATTGAGAGTCTTTCTGGATGGAGATTAGGAAAAGAAATTAAACCAATATCAATCTCACTATCTACAAGCATTTGTTGTAAATAAGGTGAACCGTCTTGTTTGATGATTAAATCAACGTGAGGATGAGAAGAAAGAAAAGAAGAAATTTCTTTCATGAACTGAACAGAAAAAAGAGTAGTAATTCCCAGTTTTAATTTTTTCTTCGTTGTTTTTGATTCATCATCCATCAAATGAATATCTGTGATTAATTGGTCAAATTCGTTAACGATTGTTTGCCCATATTCATAAAGGTAAAGACCTGTTTTAGTTAATTGAAAAGGTTTATCTGTGTGTGTGAAAAGGGTAGTTCGCAGATCGCCTTCCAATTTTTTTAAAGCTAAAGATAAAGTTGGTTGGGTCACAAATAAATTTCTGGCAGCTGCTGATAAATTTCTTGTGTTAGCGATTTCGATAAAATATTTAAGTTGTTGAATATTCAAAAAAGACACCTTCTATCTTAAATTTATAAAACGGTTTCATTTGTAAGTGATAAAAGTAAATGATCTATTCTTATCAATAATACCATAAAAATTTTGATTTTATGTTGTTTTTTTATTAGAATGAGTTATATTAAAATAAAAAATAAGGAGTGTTTTTATATGAATATTATTATCGCAGGTGCTGGAGCTATGGGAAGTCGTTTTGGTTTGATGTTACACCAAGCTAAAAATAATGTAATTTTAGTTGATGGGTGGCAAGAGCATATCGATCTTATAAACAAAGAGGGATTGAAAGCTAATTTTAACGGAGAAGAAGTTGTAGAAAATATTCCAGTATATCATCAAAATGAAGTATCAAATGTTGAATTTTCAGCTGATTTGGTGATTCTTTTTACTAAAGCTATGCAACTAGACAGTATGCTACAAGAAATTAAGAGTATGGTTGGTCAAAAGACTAAAGTATTATGTTTGTTAAATGGTATTGGGCATGAGGATGTTATTAAAAAATACGTTCCTTTAAGCAATATACTTTTAGGCAATACAATGTGGACGGCAGGATTAGAGGGGCCTGGAAAAGCTAAATTATTTGGTAATGGCTCAATTGATTTACAAAACTTAGGTGAAGATGGAAAAGAAGCGGCTGAAGAAGTTATTGTTTGCTTGAATGAAGCAAAATTAAATGCTAAATATTCAGATAATATTCTATCATCAATTTATAAAAAAGCGTGTGTGAACGGTACGATGAATGGTTTATGTACCATTTTAGATTCAAACATGGCAGTATTTGGTGAAACTAGTGTAGCTGATGATATTGTGGAAAGCATTGTGGCTGAATTTGCAGCAATTGCAGCAGTTGAAAAAGCCGAGTTAAATATAGATGAGGTGCTAATTCAGATTAAATCATGTTATAACCGTGAAACAATAGGATTACATCATCCATCAATGTACCAGGATTTAATTATCAACAATCGCTTAACAGAAATTGATTACATTAATGGTGCGATTGTTCGGAAAGGGAAACAATATAATATTGCTACACCGTATTGTTCATTCTTAACCCAATTAATTCATGCCAAAGAACAAATATTAGGTGCTAAATAAAAAAGAAGGTATGTGTCAAAATTCATTTTGCCTCCGCTTCTCATGAGAGCAGCTTTTTTATCTCCTGATTATTAAAAGTATTCATGTAAAAAATATGAGGCTGACAAATTGGTCAGTCTCGTTTTTTTATTTTTATCGAATTTAATTAAGTCATTGGATTAGTTTATAATTGACATATCGAGTTTAAAAGCTCAAACTTAAATTAAGAACAATATAAAAAAATAAAGGAGTTTTTCTAATGCGTAATTTTGATTTTCAAGCAGCAACAAATATTTTATTTGGTAAGGGTCAGATTGAAAAATTACCAAAAGTTTTGGCGCCATTTGGGAAAAATGTTTTATTAACATATGGTGGAGGTAGTATTAAACGTAATGGTTTATATACAGAAATAAATGAGCAGTTAGGTTCTGATTTTAATATTTTTGAACTATCAGGAATCGAACCTAACCCAAGAATTGAAACGGTAGTTAAAGGGGCAAAACTATGCCGTGAACATAAAATTGATGTGATTTTAGCTGTTGGTGGTGGCTCAACCATTGACTGTTCAAAAGCAATTTCAGCAGCGACATTCTATGATGGTAACCCATGGAACTTTACTAATGATAGTCGATTAGTTGGCAAAACATTACCAATTGTCACTATTTTAACGATAGCCGCAACAGGTTCTGAGATGAATGGTGGAGCTGTCATTACTAATTTAGAGACGAAAGAAAAATTAAGTTTTGGTTCGAGAGACTTAGTTCCAAAAGTTTCAATTTTAGACCCAAGCTATACATTCTCTGTTCCAAAATATCAAACAATGGCAGGATCAGCGGATATTCTAAGTCACTTATTTGAAAACTATTTCAATCAAACGACAGATACAATGGTTCAAGATGGGATCGCAGAAGGCTTGATGCGGACGGTTTACCATTACACACCACTTGTTTTAGAAAATCCTGAAAACTATGAAGCCCGTGCTAATTTAATGTGGGCAAGTTCTTTAGCTCTAAACGGCTTAACTGGTTCTGGAAAATCAGGTATTTGGTCATGTCACGGAATGGAGCATGAATTAAGTGCTTACTATGATATTACTCATGGGATTGGTTTAGCAATCATTACGCCAAGATGGATGAAATATTGTTTAAATGAAGAAACAGCTGGTAAATTTGCTGAATTTGGTCATCGAGTGTTTGATATTGAAAAAACAAATAATCAAATGGAAATGGCTGAAAAAGCAATTGAATTAACGTACCAAACATTTAAATCATGGGGTGTACCGATGACTTTAGGTGAAGTAGGAATTGATGATAGCTTATTAGATGAAATGGCTTCTCAAACAATCAAGCATAGATCGATGGATCAAGGTGCATTTGTTCCATTAACTCAAAAAGATATAGTTGGTATCTTTACAGATTCTTTAGTTGAAATGTATTAATCGATGATTGGCAATAATTTATTACAGTTATTTACAGTGTTTATTGTTTATTCAATCATTGGTTGGTTATGGGAAAGCTTATTTTGTTCTTTCAAAGCCAAACGTTTTGTTTATCGTGGCTTCTTATTAGGTCCTTACTGTCCTGTATATGGTTTTGGCGTGGTATCAGTTTTGCTTTTAGTTCCTAAAGAGTATGGTACGATGTTGAATTTATATTTTAATATTGTGGTGATTGTAACAATTGTTGAGTATCTAACCAGCTTCTTATTAGAAAAATTATTTAAAATGACATTATGGGACTATCATCAAGTTCCCCTGAATATCCAAGGAAGGGTAGCTGTTCCAGTCTCTCTTTTTTGGGGAATTGGTTGTTTGTTTTTAATCAAAGTCATTCATCCAGAAATTCAAAAAATGATTATGTATTTAATTGATATTTCTAATGGTTGGCTACCTGTGATTATATTTGTCTTCTTTTTGATGGATGCTGTCACAACATTGTTCTTTACAGTGACAACCAAAAAAGAAGTGGAAAATTTTGTGGATACATCCGATAGTGAAAATGCGGTAATTAAAGAATATCGATTGAAGCATTTATTTATTAATGCGGAAGAATCCCTTAGCCGAAGAGTGGTATTAGAGCACTTACGAAATAAAAAACCACAATTAAAACATCGGAATCTACATCGAATTGTTAAAAATTATCCTAATTTTAAATTAAAAAAATAAGGATGAACATAGATTGAATCAAAAATAGACGGAGGGACAAAGATAAAACTTTATGCCTCCGTCTTTATTTTTTTTGGAGGAGTTATATGAAAATTGAACGTTTGATGTATATTTTAGTGACATTGCTCTCTAAAAGATATCTTAAAGCCAATCAAATAGCAGAATTATATCATGTATCTGTTCGGACAATTTATCGAGATATAGACACACTTAGTCTGGCAGGTATTCCAATATATTCTAAAAAAGGAACACAAGGTGGTTTTTATATTGATGAAGATTATCAATTGAATTCACTGCTTTTTTCTGATATGGAAAAGAAAATTATCTATGATTTAAGTAAAAGTTTAGCATCAAGTTATCAGCATCCTAAAATAGAAGAGTTAAGTCAAAAAATGGCATACTTAGTCCAAAAAAATCCAAGTAGTTCTCCATATTTTTTTGATCTTAGTTTATGGAAGTCTAATCAACTTGTTTTAACAGACATCGAAAATGCTATTGAAAATAAACATATTATTTCTTTTAACTATACTAGTTATAGTGGTGAAACAACATTCCGGAAAGTAGAACCGATTAATTTGGTATGTAAATCTCATGTGTGGTATCTTTTTGGTTTTTGTCAGTTACGACAGGAAGAGCGTCTTTTTAGAATTAACAGAATCAGAAATGCTCAAATGTTAGCAGAATCATTTAAAGAAGAGCGACATAGAATTATCGAAAAGTCTGATTTAGAAGCTTTTTACACAACTCTCAGTCAAACCGTGGCAATGGAAGAAGTGTCCTTATCATTTAATTACTCAGTTAAAGCGAAAGTTTACGATACCTTTTTAGAAAAAGATATTGTTGAATTAGAAGATCAGATCATGGTTACTAAAAAAATGCCGAAAGAAAAATGGTTAGTTGAGATGTTATTAAGCTTTGGAGGAGAGGTTAAAGTTTTATCACCAGAGTCTCTAAAATTAGAAATAATCAAGAGTGCCCAAAATATTTTAAGTCAATATGACATAATGTAGTCACAAGCTTTTGTTACACTAGTTTTATCAAAGAAAGGTAGAGGTGTTTATTCATGGGAAAAAGTATATTTAAAGTTAACGATTGGCAAGAGGTATTTACGATTGAGGAAAAGATTGCTCATGCAAGAGTTGTTTATGATATTGAGGGAGAGTTAGCTGGTAAAATTAATGTTGATTATACTATCCTTTATTTAGATTACAACAAAGAAGACATTCATCAATCATCAAGTGTTTTTGAAGGTTTCATGGTTTTTGACGGTGAAATGAAAGGGAAAAAAGGACGTTTTATTTTAACTGATAAAGGCAGTTTTGTTGATAATCAATATGAAGCAAAAGTTGAAATTATTCCAGGAACTGGAACAGGTGATTTTATCGGTATTTCAGGGAAAGGAACATATGAACCTACTTCAGAGGGAATGGTTTTAAATCTCACGATTGATTAGGAGGAAAAGTAATGAAATACGAATGGCGTAAACAAGAGAAAGAGCTATATCTTCCTAAAGAAATTGACATTCGACAAATTAAAAAACAATCCTTTTTAATCTTGGAAGGTATGGGCGATCCTAACAATAATAGCCATTATTCAGAACAGATAGAAGCTTTATATAGTGTTTCCTATTCGTTAAGAATGACATTAAAAAAACAAGGATTTGAGTATACGGTTTATCCTTTGGAAGGTGTTTGGACAACTAATGATGGATCAAAGGATGAAAATCTGAATAAGGCCGCTCTTGTGTATCGAATGATGATTAGACAACCAGAATCTGTCACTGATGAAATGGTTCAAGTGGCAATTAAAGAAGTCCAACTTAAAAAAATGAATGAATCTGTCAAAGAGATTATTTTTGAAAAATATGAAGATGGTACCGTGATTCAAACAATCCATATAGGTTCTTTTGATACAGAAATTGAAACATTCAAAAAAATGGATCGATTTCTAGAAAAAACCAATTACACAAAAGATTGGATAATGGGGAAATATGCTCACCGTGAAATATATCTTTCAGACTTTAGGAGAGTAATCCCTGAAAAAAGAAAAACTTTGCTAAGATATAAACTAAAGGAGAAATAAAATGAGATTAGATATGGTTGGAATTATTGTAAAAGATATGAAGCAAGCGATTGCTTTTTATTCCTTATTGGGATTAAAAATAGTAAAAGATAATGAAAATGAAGCCTATGTAGAGCTTGAAAATGAGGGTGTTCGGATTTCTTTAAATACTAAAGAGATGATTACTAGTGTTTTGGGATTCGAGCCAGAACAAGTTGGTGATAAAGTTGAGTTAGCCTTTTTATGTAACAGTCAAGATGAGGTTGATAATTTGATAACGTCAATAAAAAATACAGGTTATGAAGTTGTTAGAGAACCCTGGTCTGCTCCTTGGGGGCAATATTATGGCTTAGTTAGAGATGCAGATGGCAATATCATTAGTTTATTTGTGAATGAATAGGAAAATATTA
>CAUQFM010000052.1:0-15046 GCA_963517295.1 uncultured Vagococcus sp. | reverse complement strand
GAGGAAGTTAAAAATAATTCACGCTTTTTGAATTAATTTTAATTTTTGAAGTTGTCGAAGGAGCTGCCGTTTGAACCCGGACTAAAATAGAGTGGTGAAAATGGCGTTTATCTCGAAGTAACCAGGAGCAGGAATGAACAATCAGATTTTTGATTGTTCGTTCCTGCTTTTAGGTGTCGCAAGAGTAGATTTTTTATTCTTAGACTATAATTAACCATCGCAAAGATAAAAAATCAAAACATTTCCTCCTTAAGTCCCTTTTTATTTCTTCTTTTATCATGTAGGATAGAACAGATAAAGAAAGTAAAGGATGATTGACGTGTCAAAAGTTAGAGGTTTTGAAAAAGTATCAACATTTAAAGGCATTAATTTACCAAATCGTGCCACAAAACATGCAGCTGGTTATGATTTTGAAGCTGCTGAAGAAGTGGTGATTCCTTCAATTTGGAAATCAGGAATAGCAACAGCTTTAAAAGCTGCTTTTAATAAAGAAGAGATATTTATGGATGAAAAAATATTAAAACAAGTTAAACCAGTTTTAGTTCCGACAGGTGTTAAAGCCTACATGGGAGAAGAAGAATTTTTACAATTATGTAATCGTTCAAGTAATCCTTTAAAAAATTATCTGTTACTAGGTAACGGTGTGGGCATTATCGATAGTGATTATTATGATAATGATGCCAATGAAGGTCATATTATGTTCCAATTTTTAAACTTTGGCTTAAAAGATTTAACGATTAAAAAAGGTGATCGTGTCGGACAAGGTATTTTCTTGCCATTTTTAAAAGCAGATAACGATCATTCTGAGATGGACAGAACAGGTGGTTTTGGTTCATCAGGTAAATAAAAGAAAAGTTCTTAAAAAAGTCATCCTTTTTTTTAAAGGATGACTTAATTGTATGCTAGAATGTGAGTAGACTTGTTAATAAACGAGATTAATTTATAAAGATAAATAACATAGATGGGGGATATTGTGGTGGCGAAAAAAAAGAAAAATGAATTTGTTTGTCAAGAATGTGGTTATGTTTCGCCAAAATATTTAGGGCGTTGTCCTAATTGCGGCAATTGGAACTCATTGGTCGAAGAGATTATTCAAGAAAAGCCAACACGACATAGCCGAGTTAGTTTATCTGGAACAACGACTAAGCCAGAAAGATTAGATGCTGTTGTTTTTCAAAAAGAGCAACGTGTTAAAACTGAATTAGAAGAATTGAACCGAGTATTGGGTGGTGGGGTAGTGCCAGGGTCAATGGTTTTGATTGGTGGCGATCCAGGAATCGGAAAATCTACGCTTTTATTACAAGTATCTCAACAATTAAGTAAACTTGATGACAATGTATTATATGTTTCTGGTGAAGAAAGTGCCCAACAAATCAAGATGCGTGGAGAAAGATTAAGCTCTACGGATAATCACTTTTATGTTTACGGTGAAACAGATATGGGA
The DNA here is from genome assembly GCA_963517295.1 of uncultured Vagococcus sp. Taxonomy (GTDB): domain Bacteria; phylum Bacillota; class Bacilli; order Lactobacillales; family Vagococcaceae; genus Vagococcus. The sequence continues at coordinate 13,602 of CAUQFM010000052.1, read as the reverse complement.
CTTATTAGGCAAACCATAGAGCAGCTAAAACCTAATTATGTGGTGATTGATTCGATTCAAACGATGATTCATCCAGAAATTGCTAGTGCTGCTGGGAGTGTCAGTCAAGTGAGAGAAACAACAGCAGAGTTAATGCAAATTGCCAAAACGAATCAAATTACTATTTTTATTGTTGGTCATGTGACAAAAGATGGTTCTCTTGCTGGGCCGAGGATGCTAGAACATATGGTGGACACAGTTCTTTATTTTGAAGGGGAGAGACATCATACTTTTAGAATTTTAAGAGCAGTTAAAAATCGCTTTGGTTCAACGAATGAAATTGGGATTTTTGAGATGAAACAAGAAGGCTTGGTTGAGGTAAGTAATCCATCAGAAGCTTTTCTAGAAGAAAGATTAGCAGATGCGACAGGTTCTGCCATTGTTTGTTCTATGGAAGGTACACGACCGATTTTAGCAGAGGTCCAAGCACTGATTACACCGTCTGTTTTCGGAAATGCTCAACGAACAGCTGCTGGCTTGGATCGTCATAGAGTGTCATTAATTATGGCTGTTTTAGAAAAAAGAGCAGGTCTTTTGCTTCAAAATCAAGATGCTTATTTAAAGGCTGCCGGTGGAGTGAAACTTGATGAACCTGCGATTGATTTAGCGATTGCGGTGAGTATTGCATCAAGTTATAAAGACAAAGGGACGTCTCCTTATGAGTGTTTTATAGGTGAAATAGGTTTGACTGGTGAAGTTAGGCGTGTGAACCGAATCGATCAAAGAGTATCAGAAGCCAAAAAATTAGGCTTTAAAAAAATATATGTTCCTAAGAACAATTTGCAAGGTTGGAAAGCTCCAACAGGTATTGAGATAGTCGGAGTATCAACTGTTTCTGAAACGTTAAGGCAAGTGTTCAAGTAGGAAAGGAGGAAAAGAAAGATGCAAAAAAAGATATTTAATATAATTATGTCTGTTGTTGGTTTTAGTTTGGGGATGACAATTGTTCCATCTGTATGGGGATTGTTTGATCTTGAATATAACCAATGGCTAAACAACGGTGTAACGAATGGCTTGATTGGTGCAATTATTTTTATTATTATTTCTATGTTTACCTTTCGTTATGTTGGTCGTGGAATTAAAAAAGCAGAAAAATTTATTAGCGAACAAAGCCTGCAAGATTTAGTATTTGGGAGCTTAGGTGTGATTATCGGGTTATTATTAGGTGCTTTAGTTTCAATTCCTTTATACTCGTTAAAAATAGCTTTTCTTCATATTTTATTACCAACACTAATCATGCTAACTTTAGGTTATTTTGGTTTTAGAGTGGGAACGACAAAAACAGATGAATGGCGTAAATTATTTGCTCCAAAACCTAAAAAAGGTGCAGAGGATGTTTTAGAAAGAAAAGTCACTGATAATTTCAATAAATATAAAATTTTGGACACTAGTGTCATTATTGACGGTCGGATTTATGATGTGGCTAAAACAGGATTTATAGAAGGAACGTTACTAATACCTAATTTTGTTCTATATGAACTACAATATATTGCTGATTCTGGTGATAGCTTAAAACGAGTTCGTGGTCGTCGTGGTTTGGATATTCTAAATGCTCTTCAAAAAGAAGATGGTATTTCTGTAGAGATGTACGAAGGTGATTTTGATGACGTTCAAGAAGTCGATAGCAAGTTAATAAAATTAGCTAAACAATTGGACGGTATTGTGGTAACCAATGACTATAACTTGAATAAAGTAAGTGAATTTCAAAATGTTCCAGTTTTTAACATCAATGCTTTAGCCAATGCCATTAAACCAGTCGTTATTCCTGGAGAAACAATGGATGTTTTAGTAATGAAAGATGGGACTGAAAGACAACAAGGTGTAGCTTATCTTGATGATGGAACAATGGTCGTTGTGGAAGATGGTAAGCACTTTATGCATAAACGAATTAACGTTGTTGTGACAAGCGCTCTTCAAACAGCAGCGGGTCGAATGATTTTTGCAAAACCCTCTCATTCTCAAACAACAATAAATAATGAAACCAAAGCTAATAACTAGTGGATTACACCTTTACTATTTGCCCAAATGAGGGTAAAATTTGGATATAACATAAAAGTACCGAAATAGATGATAAGGAAGGTAATTTCATGACAAAAAAAGTACGTGTGAGATACGCACCAAGCCCAACAGGACATTTACACATTGGTAATGCTAGAACCGCATTATTTAATTATTTATATGCAAGACATCACGATGGTGAATTTGTTATTCGTATCGAGGATACAGATTTAAAACGTAATATCGAAGGCGGCGAAAAAAGCCAATTAGATAACCTAGAATGGTTAAACATTGATTGGGATGAGTCACCAGAAAAACCAGGTAAATATGGACCTTATCGTCAATCAGAAAGATCAGATATTTACTTACCTTTAATCGATCAATTATTAGCAAGTAACTTAGCTTATAAATGTTACTGTACTGAAGAAGAATTAGAAACAGAACGTGAATCTCAAAAAGCACGTGGAGAAATCCCTCGTTACAACGGAAAATGTGCTAATTTATCAGTTGAAGAGCAAATGGAAAAAGAAGCAGCTGGAATTACACCTGTTGTTCGTTTCCGAGTTCCTAAAAATCGTTCTTATAGTTTTGATGACATGGTAAAAGGACATATTACATTTGAATCTGACAGTGTTGGTGGCGATTTTGTTATCTTAAAACGTGATGGTATGCCAACATACAACTTCGCGGTTGCTGTGGATGATTATATGATGAAAATTTCTCATGTATTACGTGGGGATGATCATATTGCGAACACACCAAAACAATTGATGGTTTATGAAGCATTTGGATGGGAAGCACCAGAATTTGGTCATATGACGTTAATTATCAACAGTGAAACAGGTAAAAAATTAAGTAAACGTGATGAAACTATCCTACAATTTATCGAACAATATCGTGATTTGGGTTATTTACCAGAAGCAATGTTTAACTTTATAAGTTTATTAGGTTGGTCACCAGTTGGGGAAGAAGAAATCTTCTCACAAGAAGAATTCATCAAAATGTTTGACGAAGCTCGCTTAGGAAAATCACCAGCTGCTTTTGATAATAAAAAACTTGAGTGGATTAGCAATCAATACATGAAAAAATTAGATCGTTCTGATGTTGCTAAAATGGCTTTACCATATTTGGTTGAAGCTAAATTAGTGGAAGAAAATCCTTCATCAGAAAAATTAGCGTGGGTTGAAGAACTAGTTTCTTTATACCAACCACAAATGAGTTATGCAGCTGAAATTGTGGAACTATCTTCTTTATTCTTCAACGACACTTTAACGTTGAACGAAGAAGCTAAAGAAGTTTTAGCTGGAGAAACAGTCCCTCAAGTATTAGAAGCCTTCTCTAAAGAAGTAGCAGAATTAGTTGAATTTGATGCTGTTTCAATCAAAGCATCAATCAAGGCAGTTCAAAAAGAAACAGGCGTAAAAGGTAAAAATTTATTTATGCCAATCCGTGTGGCTGTGAGTGGTCAAATGCATGGACCTGAATTAGCTGAGACAATTATGTTATTAGGGAAAGAAAAAGTTTTAGATCATATTAAACAATCAAGTAAATAAATACATTGAAAAGAAGAGTAGGTCAGTTGATTGATTTAGGGAGCTCGTGGTTGGTGAAAACGAGAGAATTAACTGATTGAAGTGCCTCTTTGAGTAGTTTTAGTGAATTAAGTAGCTAAGAACGAGTGATAATCGTTAACTTATCAAAAGGCAAAAGGAATTAATTTTCTTTTGCGAATAAAAGTGGAACCACGTGAAAGCGTCTTTTAGTTATCATTGACTAAAAGACGCTTTTTAGCGTAAAAATGTGAAGGAGCTAAAATCATGAAAATTTATAACACATTAACTCGTTCTAAAGAAGAATTTAAAACGATTGAACCTGGGAAAGTTCGTATGTATTTGTGTGGTCCAACTGTTTATAACTATATTCATGTGGGAAATGCTAGAAGTACAGTTGCATTTGATACTGTTCGTCGTTACTTAGAATATAAAGGTTATGAAGTTAATTACGTTTCTAACTTTACAGATGTTGACGATAAAATCATCAATCGTGCTCACGAAGAAGGCGTAACAACAAAAGAGATTGCAGATAAGTATATCGAAGCTTTTACGGAAGATACGACTAAACTAAATGTGAAGCCAGCTTGTGTTCATCCTCGGGTTATTGATCATATTGATGAAATCATCGGATTTGTTGCAGCTCTAATTGAAAAAGGGTATGCTTATGAATCTCAAGGAGATGTTTATTACCGGGCTCGGAAATTCAAAAAATATGGTTCATTAAGTAATAAGAGTTTAGATGAGTTGGAAGTGGGAGCAAGTCAACGAACTGGGGACGAACAGGAGAAAAAAGAAGATCCTTTAGATTTTGCTTTATGGAAATCGGCTAAAGAAGGAGAAGTTTCTTGGAAATCACCTTGGGGAGCAGGACGTCCAGGATGGCATATTGAATGTTCAGTGATGGCATCTAAACATTTAGGTGAAACCATTGATATTCATGCTGGGGGACAAGATTTAGAGTTTCCACATCATGAAAATGAAATTGCTCAAAGCGAAGCGAAAACCGGGAAAACATTTGCTAATTATTGGATGCATAATGCTTACTTAACAGTTGGTGAAACGGGTGAAAAAATGAGTAAATCATTGAAAAATTTTGTCACAGCTCACGAATTAATGGAAGAAGTAGATCCAGAAGTGGTTCGTTTTGCTTTAGCAACAACCCATTACAGACGCCCAATGCCTTTTAACGATATTATCTTGAAGGAAGCAGAAACAAACCTTTCCAAGGTTAAAAGTGGTTACAATAATGGCAATTTCCGAATACAACAAGCTGAAAATTTACTTGAAGATGATGATGATTACTTGAAAGAGTTAGATTTAATTAAGAGCCAGTTTGAAGAAGGCATGGATGATGATTTTAATTCTGCCAACGGAATTACAGCTGTTTATAACTTGATTAAGTGGCAAAATGCGTATTTTGAAAAAAACAAGGTATCTAAAGCGATCATTGTGGCTTCGCAAAAACTATTGGTTGAACTAATGGTAGTCTTTGGGATTGATTTAGCTCAAGCTGAAGTTTTAGATGAAGAAATAGATGCTTTGATTGAAGAACGAAATCAAGCGCGTAGTAATAAAGATTTTAAACGAAGCGATGAGATTCGTGATAAACTGAAAGAACAAGGAATTATTTTAGAAGACACCGCACAAGGCGTGAGATGGAGTAGAAATTAATGAGTGAAAAAAAAGATTATTCTCTTTTAAGTGGTTTGACATTAGCTTACGTGGGGGATGCAATTTACGAAATATATATTCGAGATTTTTTAATTAGATCAGGACAAACTAAACCAAATCAAATGCACCGCATGGCAACACACTACGTATCAGCTAAAGCACAACATTATTTGATAGAAGAAATGCTGAATGAAAATATTCTAACAGAGAACGAAATCGTTATTTATAAACGAGGACGTAACGCCAAAAGTCATACTAGTGCTAAAAACACCTCTATATTCGTTTATAGAGCGTCTACAGGCTTCGAAGCGTTAATGGGATACTTACATTTAACCGATCAAAAAGAACGATTAGAAGAGCTGATTAAGTGGTCAATTAAAAGGATAGGGGAAAAGAATGAAAAATAAACATGAGCAAAATCAAAATGAAGTTGAGCTAGTATCATTAGAAGATGTTGTCTTTGGACGACATGCAACAGTTGAAGCGATTCAAGCAAGAAGAGGAAATAAATTATTTATTCAAGAAGATTTAAAAAGTAATAAAGTTGAAGAATTAAAAAATTTAGCAAAAGAATTTTCAGTTCCAGTTATTTGGGCACCAAAATCTAAACTAGATGATATGACCAATAAAGAAAATCATCAAGGGATTGTAATGAAAATAACGCCTTATGAGTATCTTTCTTTAGATGAATTATTATCAAAAAGTAAAGAAAAGGAAAATCGTTTCTTTTTACTACTGGATGGTATCGTTGATCCACATAATTTAGGCTCAATCATGAGAACTGCGGATGCGGTCAATGTAGATGGTATTATCATTCCAAAACATCGTGCGGTAGGAATAACACCAGTTGTTGTCAAAACGTCAACAGGTGCCGTAGAACACGTTCCAGTTGCAAGAGTAACAAACTTAAGCCAAACAATAAAAAAATTAAAAGAAGATAATGTGTGGGTTTTTGGGACGGATATGGAAGGCACAGATTATACCGATTGGAATGTTTCTGGAGATATTGCCCTTGTTATCGGAAATGAAGGAAAAGGTATGGGAGCCGCTCTTAAAAAAGAGATGGATGAAATGATTACTATTCCTATTGAAGGTCATGTTCAAAGTTTAAATGCAGGCGTTGCCGCGGGACTGTTAATGTATGAAGTTTTTAGAAAACGTAGAAATTAAGAAATGGAGCTAACGAAGTGAAACGTCAGGTACTATTTGTAGATGGCTATAATATGATCGGTGCGTGGCCGTTTCTTGATAAGCTGAAAAAGCAAGATAAGTTAGCTGATGCAAGAGATCAACTTTTATTTATGCTATCAAACTACGCCAAATATGAAGGGATTAAAATTATTGTCGTATTTGATGCGCAATTTGTACCAGGAGTTCAACAAGTATATGATGAATATGGTGTGACGGTTATTTTTACAAAAGAAGAAGAAACGGCCGATACATATATTGAACGAGAAGCAGGAGAAAAAATAAATCCGTTGACTCATGTTCGTGTAGCAACAAGTGATATGGCTGAGCAATGGATTATTTTTTCAAGAGGTGCTTTAAGAGTTTCAGCAAGAGAATTATATAAGGCAATTAAAACATCAGAAAAAAAAATACAGGTAGACACTGAAGATTATAAATTTCAAAATTATCGTCGAAATAGTCCGTGGTCAGGGGATCAGTTAGAAACTTTACAACAAATATTTGATCAATTAGATAACTAATATATTAAGGAAGAGAATGTAGGTTCTCTTTCTTATTTTGTTGTTTAATGGTACGATTTTTATACAGAAGAGGGAAGCGGTTTCTTTTTTAAGGGGCGTATAGGTTTGGGAGAGAAAGAAGTCATATTAAATAGAGCGAAATTGGGTTGTAACGATTCATTTGAAGTGATTTTTAATCAATATATACCTGTAGTTTTAAAACAGCGAAACTTGTATTATTTGAGGGATTTAGATTTAGATGATTGGCTTCAAGAAGGGCGTTTAGTTTGTTATCAATCATTACTAAAATTTGATAATAGTAGAAATGTAACATTTGGTTTATTTTTTAAGATGAATTTTAATCGTCATGTTATTAGTTTGATCAGACACCAGGAAGCTCAAAAAAGACAGATTTATCGATACACAGATTCTTTAGATTCTAAAATGAACTCGTTTGGTGAATGTATTGGCCGGGGGACTGAGGATTATCGTGCGGAGACAAGTATAAAGTATATTTATGTTAGAGAGTCACTGGAAAAATTACCTGAGCAACTATCAAAATTTGAGCAAAAAGTTTATTATTACACTTTATCAGGAATGAGTATTGAAGAAATATCAGATGCCACAGATATTTCACAAAGAAAAATATTATTTGGCTATAATCGTTTAAAAGTAAAATTAAAAAAACAAATATTATAAGAAAAGAACAACTCTCTCTTCTTTTCTTAAAAAAATTCGTTGAAAAATAAGTAAACAATTAAAATTAGCTTAATCTATTGCTAAAGTATGTGTATTATGATAAAATTTGAAGTTTTTTATAAAATATGTTATAATGGTAAATGAGGTGAGTTGGATGGCAGCGAGTATTTTAACAATCAAAAAAGAACTAGAAAACAAAATAGGTAGTCGCATTACTTTAGTCGCACAGACAGGTAGAAAGCGTCAAACCGAACGTAGTGGTATATTATCAGAAACATATCCTTCTGTATTTATCGTTGACTTAGATCAGGATGAGAACGCATTTGAAAGAGTATCATATAGCTATACAGATATTTTAACTCGTGCAGTAGAAGTCCAATTTGCAGACAGTATTCAAGAAGAAGTTATAGGATAATAGCCAAACATGATGAGTTTCTAATACTTAACTTAAGTAGATTAATTATTCATCACATATAAAATAAAAAGGATTGCTACTTAATAATAAAGGAGCTAATCTTTTTTTGTTTTCTTATAAGAGGAGGAGCATATGATAAAAGTATTATTTGTTTGTTTAGGCAATATTTGTCGCTCAACAATGGCAGAAGCTGTGTTTCGTGATAAAGTAATCAAAGCAGGTTTAGAATCTGATATTCATATTTCATCTGCCGCGACAGGAAGTTGGAATATAGGTGACCAACCTTATGAAGGAACTAGAAAAATATTGGACAGAGAAAATATTAGTTACGAGGGAATTTATTCATCTAAAATTACATCAGAAGAATTTGAAACATATGATTATATTATTGGGATGGATGATAGTAATATAGAAAATTTAATAAAATTAAATCCTTCTGTTGATAATAATCGGAAAATCCATTTATTTTTATCAATGATCATTGGGGAAGAGGAACGAGCAGTCCCCGATCCATACTACACAGGTGATTTTGAATTAACATATGAGTTAGTCAATTTAGGAACAGATAAATGGCTGACAAAAATAAAACAAAAAATAAAAAGCTAGGGGAATTTCCCCTAGCTTTTTATGGCTGATCTATTAAATATTACTATTTAGTTGATTCAGTTGTGTCGTCTTTTTTGTCAGCTTTTTTATCTGATTTTTTGTCGTCTTTTTTATCAGTTTTTTCTTCTTTTTTAGGTAAGTATGGATCTAAAATGTTTTTGAATTGATCATCGGTTACTTTTACGTTTGCTTTTTCTAATTCTTTACCAAGAACTTCTTGTGTAAAGGCTGGATCTGACATTTTTGTTTCTTCAGTGATTTTTTTCAATTCTTTTTCAAATTTCTTGTAGTCGTCACCTTTTTTCTGGTTTTTAACCATTTTCACAATGTAGAAAGAATCTGTTCCAGTTTGCATGTTTTGAGATTCAACAACACCAGAAACTTTACCATCTTCTAATTTGTATGCTTCTTGTTTTAATTGTTCAGGAATTAAAATGCCTTCTGGTTTAGTAGCCATCGTAGAATCAAAAGTTACTTTACCACCGTCTTTTTTAGAAACTTCATCTTTAGAAACTTCTTTTGCTACAGCGGTGAAATCTTTACCATCATTAACATCTTTTAATGCTTTTTCAGCATCTTCTTTTTTATCAAACATCATAATTTGTGCATCAACACTTGGGTGATATGTAGCCCAAGATTCTTTTAAATCAGCATCTGTAATTTTTAAGTGAGATTTTAACATCTCTTTGAATGCTAAAGTACTTTTGATGTTTTCTTTATATGATTTAATATCCATCTTGTTTTGTTTTAATAAATCTTCAAATGGTTTTTTACCACCATTTTGTTCTTGAACTTTATCGAATTCTTTATCAATATCTTTTTGATCTACTTTATCACCATATGCTGTGTCAGTAATTTTATTAACGATCATGCCTGTTAATGTTTGGCTTGCTTCAGGTGCTTTTTTAAGTTCAGCGAATAGTTCATCTTCAGTGATTTTGCCACCTTTCATAGTAGCGATATCTTTTCCGCCTGAACAACCAGCTAGTGTAAGAACTCCTAAAAGAGCTACAGCTGCTAATTTTAATGATTTTTTCTTCATAATTATTTGCACGTCCTATTCTTCTTAATTTTTAATTTGAATTACTATAATTGCATCACGACTAATACTATATCATATAATTCTTTTGAAAAATACGGAATTCAAAAAAATTTCATATAATAAACACATGTTCACAATAATAGAACAATTTAAACTTAATTGTTCTATTATTTCAAACTATTACTAAAATCAGTTATTTCTGTCTCGATTTTTGCGATTTGTTTCTTCATATCTTCTAGACGGAATTTTGTTTTGAAATCAAAACGGTCTAAACTTTGTTGTGTTCCTTCAATGAATTCAGGAATCATTGTTTCTGTTAATTCTTGAAGATGAGACGCATGAGATTGGACGTCATCAGAACTTGTTTTGATTTCTTTTAATAATTGAATAGTATCATCTATTTCATTTTGGATTTTTTTACGAGTTTCTTTACCAGATCTTGGTGCTAGTAATAATGCAGCTGAACCACCGATAATTCCACCAATCAACAGACCTTTAACTAATTTTTTACTTGAAAAATTTTTCTTATTCATGAGTAATCGTCTCCTTTATTGATTTAGCAATCATTGCCATTTCTTCTGTAGAATACTTTTCACTGTTATTCGAGAAAGTGATAGAAAAATCATCTTGTTCACTATAACGAGGGATAAGATGGATATGTGAATGAAAAACAGATTGATAAGCTAGTTCTTTATTATTATTGATTAGGTTAAGACCTTTCATTTCTGGAAAAGCTTTCTCTAACCCACGAGCAATCTTAGGGACTTTAGCAAATAAGTTGCTGGCAACCTCTTCATCGTATTCAAAAATATCAGTCACATGTTTTTTTGGAATAACAAGGGTGTGACCTTTTGTTGTTTGGGTGATATCTAAAAACGCATAAACATCATCATCTTCATACACAGTATAGCTTGGTATTTCGCGATTAACAATTTTACAAAAAATACAGTCTGTCATTAAGAAGACCTCCTTTAATTATAAAATAACCTTACCATAAATAGATTTAAAAATGAATGAAATAATAGACAAAAAAGGAAATGAGTCATAAAAAGATATGCTATAATTTGTATTAGAATAATATGGAGGATAAGATATGAGCTTAAAAATAGAACATGTTACAGGAGGCTACGGTCATATTCCTGTTTTAAAAGATATTAATTTTGAGGTTAATTCTGGCGAAATAGTGGGATTAATTGGTTTGAATGGTGCGGGTAAAAGTACAACAATTAAACATGTGATTGGTTTATTGACTGAACAAAAAGGATCAATTACAGTAGATGGTAAAACGTTAAAAGAAAGCCCAGAAGCTTACCGAAAAACAATTGGTTACATTCCAGAAACACCGATTCTTTATGATGAATTAACATTGAGAGAACATATTGAAATTACGGCAATGGCCTATGATATTCCGATGGATGAAGCAATGAAGCGCGCAGAGTCATTACTTAAAACGTTTAGATTAGAAAATAAGTTAGACTGGTTTCCAGCACATTTTTCTAAAGGAATGAAGCAAAAAGTCATGGTAATGTGTGCATTTCTAACAAAACCGAGTCTTTTTATTATTGATGAACCTTTTTTAGGCTTAGATCCATTAGCGATTAATGCCTTACTAGAATTAATGAAACAAATGAGAGATGAAGGAGCCGCGATTTTAATGTCAACGCATATTTTAGCGACAGCTGAAAAATATTGTGATCGTTTTGTGGTACTTCATGATGGAGAAGTTAGAGCAATTGGGTCGATGAATGAATTAAGACAAGAGTTCCAACTACCTGAATCTTCTTTAGATGATATTTATATTTCATTAACGAAAGAAGGGGAGGTTTGAGTATGAACCTCTTTTATAAACAACGAAAAGCGACACATACAAAACATATGATGCGCTATTTGAAGTATGTGTTTAACGATCATTTCTTACTTGTTATGCTGATTGCTATGGGAGGATTTGGTTTTTATTATTCAGAATTTGTTAAAAGTTTAACACCCGAATTTTTCTTAGGCAGACCTTTTGTTATTGTTATTTGGTGTATGAGTTTGTTAATTGGTAAAATGGCAACATTATTAAAAGAACCAGATATGATTTTCCTATTACCTAAAGAACGTCAGATGACAATGTATTTAAAAGAAGCTTTTAAAGGATCAATAATACTTCCCTTTAGTATAATATTATTAATCTCAGGAATGACGATGCCTTTACTAGTAGCAACAAGTGATATCTTATTTTCTGACTTCTATGTATTAATAGTTAATCTATGGTTATTAAAATTAGCTCATTTGTTAATTCAAATACAAGGATTCTACTTAAATACTAACAAAGTGACTCAAATAGAAGGCATTGTTTTATCATTGCTAACTGTTGGTAGTTTGATTCTTAATTTATATGTTGCACCTTGGGCTGGATTAGTCCTTTCTATTTTATTTATCATAGCGTGCTACCTACAAACAAAAAAATCTTTGAACGAAAATCCTTTAGATTGGGAAAAGGCTATCCGCTTAGAGCGAAAAAGATTGAAAAAAATCTATTCTTTTATTAATTTGTTTACAGACGTTCCTGGACTTCAAGCGGACATTAAAAGACGTGCTTATCTAGATGGTTTCTTAAATAACATAAAAAAAGAGCAAAGCCAGACATACACCTACCTCTATGCACGAGTGTTTTTAAGAGGAACAGAGTATAGTGGTTTAGTTATCAGATTAACAGTGATTGGTGGACTGATTTTATTCTTTAGTGATCAAATGATTTTAAATGCTATTATTAGCGTTTTGTTTGTCTATTTAATTGGTTTTCAATTATTACCGATTTATAATGAGTTTGATTACATGTTAATGACTCAATTATATCCGGTAAAAAAAGAACAAAAAATGGAAGCAGTAAAAAATATGATAATAAAAATTTTAATGGCTGTAATTACTATATTTAGTGTTGTGATACTCGTTAGGTTACAAGATAAAGTGGGTGGCCTGTTAATTGTCGGTCTAATGATAATTGAAGGTATCGTTTTCACAAAACTGTATGCACCAAAACGATTAAAAAAATTAGATAAATCATTGATTTAAAAGGAAAGTCGTGTAAGAATGTGATATACTATTCTTCGACTTCTGTAAAAAGAGAAGTGTTTGAAAGTAGTCAGAACTAGTTGGATTAAAGGAGAAGCTAATGTTTAAATTTGATAATTCATGGAATCTCCAACCGATTAAGGGAGATACCGGTAAAGCATATAAAGGAATCAAAGATAGTGAACTAGTCTTTATAAAACGGAACTCAACACCGTTTTTAGCAGCATTATCACGAGAAGGGTTGACACCTAAATTACTTTGGACGAAAAGAACAAGTGATGGAGATGTTTTAACTGCTCAAGAATGGTTAGATGGTAGACAATTAACACCTAAAGAGATGAGTAAGAGCGGCGAAGTTATTCGTATTCTTCAACACTTACATCAATCAGACTCTTTAAAATCTATGTTACAAAGAATGGATGGTCGTGAAAAGTCTGCATTTGATTTTTTAAGTGATTATGCTGTAGATTTACCTGATGATTTAAAAAATAATCTTTATTTAATGCGTGTTTTTAGATATTTAGAGGATCACTTACCGTCATTCCATTCAGTTTATTATACGGCTTGTCATGGGGATCCAATGCATAATAATTGGTTATTATCTACAGAAGATACCGTGTTTTTAGTGGATTGGGATTATTCAGTTTTAGCGGATCCAGCTTTAGATATTGGAACCATTTTAGGTCAGTATATTGATATTAAATATTGGGATTATTGGGTAGCGGAATATGGAGCAACAGGTGAAGAAAATATAATGGACCGTGTGTATTGGTACGCGGGTATTAATTTGTTACTTCAGATTAAAAGAAGTTATCTTCATTATGAGCGTGATCA
>CAUQFM010000051.1:0-15074 GCA_963517295.1 uncultured Vagococcus sp. | reverse complement strand
CTACTCTACAAATTCCGCTAATCTTATCTCGGTTTTTTGTTCTTCAAATTCTAAAGGTTCCACTTCTACTACCGTTTTATTTCCTAAACGATTATCAAAATTCATATTAATATCTGGTCTCATTGATTTTTCAACACTTCGGACAAAAAACTGTTTTTCTAATTTTTCTACTTTTTGATCCACATCAATATCATCCACATATAATACGACATACTTCATTTTTTTGGATACATGGTGGACATAGCCAAAGCGGCGTAAATTTTTTAATTGCTTTAAACTATAAACCCAAACAACTAGTCCTCTTCTTGGTACCAGTTCTAGCGTATCTTCCATTTCATTAACTAACATGACAATTACCTCCACATCCTCTTTTAGCAAATTCAAAAAATGGATTACCTGCATCAATTTTGATGTCATTTGAGATTGATTTAGCAATATCAAACGTCATGTAATCTAACATATTTTGAAGAGAGGTTTCTTTAAATTTAAAACTTGAGACTAATTCATTTGTATCAAGAACTCGCTTATGTTGCCTTGCATTTCGTCTTTTTTCTTTAAAATCAGGTGCATACTTTCCATAAGGTTCTACTTTTTCAAAGGCTTCTTTTGCTTTTAAAAAATCAACTAATATTGCATCTACTTCTTTATTTTGATCCATTTCTAAATAAACAGATACATACTCTGAAACAAGCTCACTATCTAATAAATCATTAGATAGTTCGTTAACCAGATTTTCAATTTCAAAAAACTCTTCATTATAAATCAAAGTTTATCACTACTTTCAACCGTCTGTTTTTTTTCCTCTTCACCAAAGAAAATGAGAGCTTTTTCTTTATCAAAAGTCATACCTATAGTCGAATCTTTTTTATGATCTATTTCTTCATGATAAAAACGACTACCATACCAATTAGTAATCATAAATGGCACATCATTTACTGGCGCATAGAAGATAGCATGTTCCTTTTTCCCTTTTAGCTCAACTTCTTTTGTTAACTTAAGCATCTCTTCTCTTTCTAAAAGGAAAATGGTTTCAGATTGTTGCTCCATCACTTTTTCCCAATCTGAAAAATGAGCCTCACCTGTAATAATTGTCTCTGGTTTTTCAACTAAAATTTGCATTCCTTTGCCGGATTTTGTTTGTAAGAGAGTATCTAAATGATATTTCCTTTTTTCATCTTTTTCTCTAAAAAGATTCAGTAAAGTTGTTAATTGCTCTCGATTAGCTTCATTTATTTTTTTCCAGTCGCTATCTTTAGCTACATGCTTAATCTTAACTTGATTTTCTTGTTCCATTTGATACGGCATAATACTTAACAGCGTTTGTTTATCTAAGTAGCGAATTGCCATTAATTTTCCTGTTAATTGGTTCATATGAAGAATGGCGAACGTTCCATTATTAAATGCAACTAACGGACGATAGTTCATATCATCCTCTGTTAACTCTACTTCATATTTTTCATCGCCATACTCAAAATTAAAATTAGAAAAAATTGTTGTAATCTCTGCTAAATCCACTAAGTTCATATCCATTGTGAACGGTGTGGAATCAACCATATTCCCAAGGACAAAGACGCTAGAAACCAAATGATTCTTAATTTCTACCTGATAGTAATCTTTTGTTGAATCACCATATACAAGCCACTCAGATTGATCATAAGAAGACCATGTTTTTTTAGGATTAGGAAAATCTTTTAAAAATTCCTCTTTTGTTTTTCCAATATGATTTGCCATTCCAGTTGTATTTAATTCATAATAGGGAACAGATTTATGAGTCATTTTTACTTTTTCAATTGATAGATCATTACTAGGTTTGGGATTTTTGGATGCAGAAATAACTGGTTTCATATAAACGATGCTAAACACCACAATTAAACAAACAAAAAACTCGATAACTCGCTTCACTTCATCTGCCTACTTTCTTTCGAATTAAATGGTTAACTCAATCATTAAATCTCCAGATTGAATAGCATCAGTATTTGCTACTAGCACACGCTTAACAATACCATTTCTTTTAGAATAGATGGTTGTTTCCATCTTCATTGCTTCAGTTACAAGCAGTGCGTCTCCCTTTTGAACAGTATCACCTACACTAACTAAAACATCTAATACTGATCCTGACATAGTTGCAGCTATATGTGCTTTATTGGTAGGTTCCGCCTTTTCCTTAAGCAATACTTTTGATGTTATATTTTGGTCTTTAATCACAATTTCTCGTCGTTGACCGTTCAGATTAAAGAATAAAACGCGATTTCCTTCTAGATTAGGTTCGCCAATTTCATCCAGTGTAATGATTAAAGTCTTTCCTTTTTCAATTCGAACTTCAACCGTTTCCCCTGCACGCATCCCTTTAAAGAAAGTTAATGTGTCCAGTAATTCAACATCACCAAAACTATCATGCATTTTACAATAATCAAGAAAAACTTGGGGGTACATAATATAGCTTATAACATCTTGTTTACTTGGTTCAAAACCAACTAAATTTTTTAATTCCATCTTAACTGCCTCAAAATCAACAGCTTTAGCTAAGCTTCCTGGTCTTACATCAATTGACTCACGACCATTTAGAATAATTTCTTTCAATTCTTTTGGAAATCCCCCTGTTGGTTGTCCTAAATCACCTTGGAAGAAACTTATAACTGATTCAGGATAATTCAATTCACGTCCATGTTGATAAATATCATTTGCTGTTAAACTATTTTGAACCATAAAGAGCGCCATATCTCCTACAACTTTAGAAGACGGTGTTACTTTGACGATATCACCAAATAATTCATTTACGTCTGAATACATTTCTTTAATATCTTCCCACTTTTCTTCTAAACCAACTGCTTTAGCTTGTTGTTGTAAATTAGAATATTGACCTCCAGGCATTTCATGAGAATAAACTTCAGTTTGTGGTGCACTAATTCCATTCTCAAAAGGAGCATAAAATTTACGAACATCCTCCCAATAGTGATTGATTTGCTGGATGTTTTCAATATCAACATTCGGTGTTCGAGGACCATTGTTTAAAGCATAATATAAACTGCTCATACTTGGTTGACTTGTCGCACTACTCATCGCACTCATCGCAACATCAATAATATCCACGCCAGCTTTTGTTGCCGCTGAATAAGTAATAATTCCATTACCAGATGTGTCATGAGTATGTAAATGAATTGGCACATCAACTGCTGCTTTTAATTCAGTAATCAAATGATACGCCGCTTGGGGTTTTAAAAGTCCTGCCATATCTTTAATCGCAATTATATGAGCACCCATTTTTTCTAATTCTTTAGCCATATTACAATAATAAGCTAGATTGTACTTCGCTCGATTCGGATCCAAAACATCTCCCGTATAACAAATAGCTGCTTCTGCAATCTTACCTGTATCACGAACATACTGAATACTTTTTTCCATTTGTGGTAGCCAGTTCAAACTATCAAAAATACGGAATACATCGATACCTTCTGCTGCTGAAACTTCAATAAATTCTTTTAATACATTATCAGGATAATTTTGATATCCTACCGCATTAGATCCCCTAAACAGCATTTGGAATAATGTATTTGGCATTAATTTTCTTAATTTACGTAACCTTACCCATGGGTCTTCATTTAAGAAACGATAAGCAACATCAAAAGTTGCACCGCCCCACATTTCGCTTGAGAATAATTCTGGAATACCTTCATCAGTTAATTGGGCTATTCGTTTTAAATCATTTGTTCTTACACGTGTCGCTAGTAAGCTCTGATGAGCATCTCTAAAGGTTGTATCTGTTAACAACACTTCATCTTTATTTTTAATCCAATCGACCACAGCGTCTGCTCCTGAACGATCTAAAATATTTTTAGCTGTTTCAATAGTCGGTTTAGTAATAATTTTACTAGGGATTCTTGCTTCATTTTGAAATGTTTTCTCGATTTTTCCAACACCTGGGAAACCATTCACGGTAACTTCACCAATATACTTCATTGTTTTATTTCCTCGGTCTCTAACTCGGGGAAATTTAAAAAGTTCTGGAGATTCATCAATAAATGTTGTTATGGCATTACCAGATCTAAATGTTGGATGTGAAATAACGTTTGCCAAAAATGGAATATTAGTTTTAACGCCTCTGATACGGAATTCTTTTAGCGCACGATCCATTTTGGAAATCGTTTGATCAAAAGTAATGCCGTGAGTACAGACTTTTACTAACAAAGAATCAAAGAATGGTGTAACAATTGCTCCAGCAAAAGCATTACCTAAATCAAGACGAATACCATAACCACCTGGTGAACGATACGTATCGATTTTTCCAGTATCAGGCATAAAATTGTTCAAGGGATCCTCTGTAGTTATACGACACTGAATAGCAAACCCATGAATACTAATTTTATCTTGTTTAGGAATACCAATTTCTTGATGTAAATCTTTTCCCATTGCAATTTCTAATTGAGACATCACTATATCAACATCTGTTATTAACTCTGTTATAGTGTGCTCCACTTGAACACGAGGATTAACTTCAATAAAATAGAAATTCTTTCCTTCTACTAAGAATTCAACCGTTCCTGCATTCACATATCCTACGTGTTTCATTAATTTCACTGCTGCTTGACAGATTTCTTCACGTTGCTCCTCTGACATCGAAACACAAGGTGCTACTTCTACAACTTTTTGATGACGTCTTTGAACAGAACAATCTCTTTCGAATAAATGAACGATATTACCATGCATATCACCTAAAATTTGAACTTCAATATGTTTAGGATTAGAAATATACTTTTCTGCATAAACTTCATCATTACCAAACGCTGCTTTTGCTTCACTTTTAGCACGTTGATAGCCATCTCTAGCTTCCTCTTCATTACGAGCAACACGCATACCACGTCCACCGCCGCCGAGAGTTGCTTTAATCATAATAGGATAGCTAAATTCTTCTGCGAACGCTAAAACCTCATCTACTGACTGTACAGGACCATTTGTTCCAGGAACTGATTGAACACCTGCCAGAATAGCAGCTTCTTTTGCTTTAATTTTATCACCAAAAATATCTAAATGATGTAATGTTGGACCGATGAATATTATTCCCTCTTCTTGACATCTCTTTGCAAATTCTAAATTTTCAGATAAAAATCCATATCCCGGATGGATAGCATCAACTTTACTTGTTTTTGCAATTCGAATGATGTCTTCAATATCTAAATAAGCTTCAGTTGCTTTTTTTCCTTTTCCTACTAAATACGCTTCATCAGCTTTAAAGCGGTGAATAGATCTTTCGTCTTCCATAGCATAAATACCTACTGTTTGGATATTAAGCTCTGTACATGCGCGAAAAACACGAATAGCGATTTCACCACGGTTAGCTACTAAAACTCGTTTCATACTAAATTCCCCCAACCTTATTTATGATATTCAAGCATACGTGTTGTTTGCTCTTTTGAGTATTCTATTTCTAGTCTTTCATTGTGTTTATCAAAGTATAATTTTTTTTCATTTGCACTAATATTTAATGCAAAACCAACTGCAATCGAAAGAGTAATCAAACTTGATCCTCCTTGACTTAAAAAAGGAAAAGTTACCCCTGTTAATGGAATAATTCCAGTAATCCCCCCAATGTTGATAAACGTTTGAATGAGCATCATCCCACCGATACCTATACACATCATAGAATTAAACGTATTTTTTGATTTAATTCCTATAATTAAAATTTTTAAAATTAAAAATAATAGAACACCTAAAATAACAAATGAGACAATTAACCCTAGTTCTTCAATAACAATTGAAAACATAAAGTCTGTTTGAGCTTCAGGTAAAAATCCTTTTTTCTGAATACTATTTCCGATACCAAGACCAAACCATCCACCATTGCTCATAGCGTAATAAGAGTTGACCATTTGATGTCCTGCTCCTAATGGATCGATAAAGGGATTAGAAAAGGTTCTAAATCGATTGTAAACATATTGGAAACGATCTGGAAAAATTAATCCTCCTGTTAATAAAATCGCATGAATAGCTAGAAATGATCCCACAATTCCAGTCCCCATAGCAACGACTGTATAAAAATAATTAATTCCACTAGCAAATATCATCACCGAAGCAATCATTCCAAGAATAACCGCTCCACCATTATCTGGTTGGATAATAACTAAAAAAATCAATCCGCCAATTAAAATTAACGGCTTCATTGCTGCTTCCTTAAAATTATTATTAATAACATTTTGCCTTTTAGAAAGAATATACGCAAGGTACCAAATAATCACAATTTTCAGGAATTCTGCTGGTTGGATTGTAATACCACCAATACTTAGCCAGCCATCTGCACCACCGCCTGATTTACCCAGATTAGTAAACTTAGTTAAAATCAACATCAAACTGATAGCACTAATAGCTGCCATAATAAAATTTTTATTTTGAAATACCTTTGTTTTCATTTTATAAATAAACGTGATAGCAAGTAAACCAATCACAAAAAAAGCTGCTTGCTTAATCGCATCAGACGCAGGATTTCTCCCTTGCAACGCTAATTTGGCAGAGCTAGCACTATATACCATAATAATCCCCATAATTGATAAAAATAAATAAGGAATCAAAATACCATAATCTAAATACAAGCGTTTATTGATTTGTTTCGGCAAAAAACCACTTCCTCTCACTACTTACTTGTTTCTTTTTTCTTTTGCTCGTCATAAACAGATCCGTACACTTGATTTAGCTCTTGCTCTAAATCACTAATTATTTTACTTCCTTCTTCTCTAGTTAAAATGCCAATTCTTTTGGCATAATCTATTTGTTTAGAAAAACCATACATTTGTGTATCCACAACTTCTTCAAATGCTTTACACTGCGTAATACATTGATAGTTTCTTTGATTAGTAATTAATTGTCTTATCTTTGAAGCTTCTTTATTCAATTCTTCTAAAGCCTCTGCTTTTACTATCTCTAAAATCATGATAGCCCTCCTTAATTCCCTACTTTATTATAACATATTCTTTTTTTTAACTTGTATAGTAATGGATTAAATTAAAAATTAGTTTCTCTCACCTATAATAATCTATTTCAACTACCCTTGTAAAGAATTCTACTAAATAAAAAAGGTAAATTAACAGTTACTAGCAGCACACTTTTTTATATCATGGAAAAAAACAACTCAAAAAACAAAAAAGACTGACATTTTCAGTCAGTCTCTTAAATCTATTAATTTATTTTACTGCCGCGTAACGTTTGTTTACTTCATCCCAGTTGATAACATTAAAGAATGCTTTAATGTAGTCAGGGCGAACATTACTATATTTTTTATAATAAGCATGTTCCCATACATCAAGTCCTAATAAAGGTGTTTTACCTTCTGATAATGGTGAATCTTGATTTGGTGTAGACATGATTTCTAATTTGCCATCATTATCAACTAACCAAGCCCAACCTGATCCAAAACGACCTAAAGCTGCTGCTGTAAATGCTGCTTTGAATTCTTCGTAGTTACCGAATGCACTCTCGATAGCTCCTTTAATTGCGCCAGTAGGTTCTCCACCAGCATTTGCTGCCATAATTTCCCAGAAGAAAGTATGGTTAGCATGTCCACCACCACTATTTCTAACTGCCATGCGGATATCTTCAGGTAATTCATTTAAATTAGATACTAATTCTTCAACTGATTTTGATCCTAATTCTGGATGTTTGTCAATTGCTGCATTTAAGTTAGTTACATAAGTATTGTGATGTTTGTCATGGTGTAACTTCATTGTTAATTCATCAATATGTGGTTCTAATGCATCGTATGCGTATGGTAATTCTGGTAATTTGTATGTCATTTTAAAAGCCTCCTAATATTTAGTTAATCAATCCTTATCGGTCTGACTTAACACAATTAATATAACATTAACCCTAGATAAAAACAAAAAATTGAACTGAAAATAACATTTATCTCTAAACCTTGTTTCCTTTAAACAAACGAGTTACAATGAAGAGTATTGACAATTTTATAAAGGAGATCTTATGAGTACATTTAAATTAATTCAAGCAGCGTTTAAAAAGCCTTCTCTTTTAATTGAAGCTAGAAAGAAAAAAGGTTTCCACGTTTTTTTGTTTATGCTTCTGTTATCCATAGTACTTAGTTTACCTACTGTCATTCAGAGTATGAATTTTCTGGATTCATTAAAGGAAGACGGAGATAAGATTATTCAGAAAGTGCCTGATTTTTCAATTACAGACGGGACACTTAAAACGGATAAAAAAGATTCTGGTTTTATCTATCAAACTAATTCAATGATCTTCACTTTCGATCCAGATGGAAAAAGAAATAAAAAAGACATTGAATCTGACGGTTCTCGTGGTCTTATGACCGTTGCTCTACTAAAAAATGAAATTGTTTTAGTTTTGCCAACAGTTGGTTCTACTGCTGACGTTTTAGATAGCAGCATTCTTTCATTACCATACACCACACCACAATTAAAAATTCTAGACAAAGAATTCTTAACCAATTTGTTAACTAATGATTCTCAGAAAATGATGTTATTCATTTTTGTTCTACTCACATCTGGTTTTGTTATCTTTTTAAGTTTACTATTTGATTTAATTGTTATGACATTTTTTGCAAATATCTTCACTAAATTAAAAGTAATCAATTTAAAATTTGGAGAAATTTTTAAAATTCTTGTATATTGTGCAACCATCCCCACAATTTTAACAATGGCTCTACAATTCTTATGGCCAAGCTTATCACTAGGCTCTGCAGGACTTGCACTAACACTATTAATTTATTTCAATATCTTTCCAAAACAAAATAAAAAAACAAAATAAAATAATAACGAGGCTGACTCCAATAAAATGTCAATCTCGTTATTTTTTGTGAATAATTTTTAATAGCCAAGGAAGAAAAATTACTTTTGGCTCACCCTTTTTTTAGCATCTTAGGTGTTATCTATAAAAATAAGCAGGCTCTTTTAATTTTTCATCTAATGAAATTTCTAAAGTATACTCTGCAAAAAACCATTCATCTCCAACTTCAGTAAAGAAAGTAATCCCGTTTTCTTTCTTTTCAATCAAAGATTCATTTGGAGTCGTTACTTCTATCCCAGTTGAAAAACCAACATGGACATTAGTTGCTCCACCATATTTTCCAAAAATTCTAATACTATCTCCTGAACTTAATAATAATTCTTTTTCAAACCACTCAACTGCTTGCGGTGTTATCTCTAGTTTCATTCCTTCACTCCGTTCTTCACAAAAATATTGTAACATATATAAAAAAAAGCAATGAGCTTTTTGCTCACTGCTAATGATTTGTTTTTTCATCTAAATAGTCCACATCTTGATTATGACCAACAACTAATAAAATATCATTTTCAATAATTAATTGGTTGGCAGGAGGAGAAACAATCAATTCATTTTTACCTCTTCTTATTGCCACGATAGTCACATTAAAATGCTTTCTAAAGTTAATTTCTTCTATTGTTTTATTATAAAATTTCTTATGCGTCATCATTATTTCAGCCAGTGAATAATCTTCTGAAAGTTCAATAAAATCAAGCATATTATTAGAAGTTAATTTATGACCTAAACGAATCCCCATATCTCTTTCTGGATGAACAACAGTGTCTGCTCCTACCTTATCTAGTACCCGCGCATGATACTCATCTTGAGCTTTTGCGGTGATTTTAGGAACGCCCATCTCTTTTGCCATTAAGGTGACTAAAATACTTGCTTGTATGTCCTCACCAATCGCAACAATCACGTGATCAAAATTCCTAAGTCCTAGTGACCGTAAAGTTGCTTCATCTTGAGCGTTAGCGACAACGGCATGTGTGGCTATGTTCATATATTCATTGACCCGGTCTTCACAACTATCAATTGCCAGCACCTCTTGATCTGATTTAATTAATTCTCGACAAACACTTCCACCAAATCGACCTAATCCAATAATAGCAAATGATTTACGCATAGTTATTCTCCCCACTAATATTTTTTATTTTACAATACCTTGTTTAAAAGCATAAATAGCAGCTTGTGTTCGATCATCAACATCCAATTTTGATAAAATGTTTGAGACATGTGTTTTTACAGTCTTCAATGTAATAAATAGTTCATCTGCTATTTCTTGATTACTCTTACCTTCAGAGATCAACAATAAAATTTCCTTTTCTCGATTAGTTAAATCTTCATGTAATACATGTTCCTTAGGCTTCGATAAACGCTCCATCATCTTGCTTGTCACTTCTGGTTCTAATACCTTTTCACCTTGATGAGCAGAACGGATTGCATTAGCAATATCTTTAGCTGATGACGTTTTTAGTAAATAACCTGCTGCCCCTGCCTCAATAGCCGGATAAACTTTTTCATCATCAATAAAACTTGTTACGATAATAATTCTGGCTTCTGGCCAATCCGCTAAAATCTTTTTAGTCGACTCAATCCCATCCATTACATCCATTACTAAATCCATCAAAATAACATCCGGTTTTAAATCTAATGCTTTTTCATAACCTATTAATCCATTTTCAGCTTCAGCAACAACTTCTATATCTGACTGAATCATCAAGTAAGATGATACGCCTAATCTTACCATTTCATGATCATCAACTAACAGTACTTTAATCATTCTTTTCACTCTCCTCTAATACAGGAACTTTTATTTCAATACTTGTCCCTTGTTTTTTAAAACTTACAATTCGACAAGTACCACCCATGCCAGCAACCCGTTCTCTGATATTATTTAACCCGTAACTACCAACTTTTTGATTATTCATATCAAATCCTTGCCCATCATCTACTACTCTAAGTAAAACTGTTTGGTCAATTTTTTTCAAGTAAACTTCTAAAGATTTTGCATTTGCATGTCTTAGCGTATTTGAAAGTAATTCTTGGATAATTCTAAAAAGATTATCTTCAATTGAACTTTGCAAACAAACATCTTCTACATTCCAGACTAATTCTATATTAATTTTTGTTTGAAGTTCATTTAATAGCATCTCAATTCCTTGCTTCAATGATTTTTTTTCTAAATTAATAGGTCTTAAATGTAACAGTAACGCTCTCATTTCTGATTGAGACGTATTAATAATGTTAGTAATCATTTGAATCTGTTTCTCGACAACTTCAGGAACATCTAACTCCGAAACGCCTTCATTTAAAGCAGATAGCATCATCGTCGCTGCAAATAATTGTTGACTCACTGAATCGTGTAATTCTCTTGCAATTCGGTGACGTTCTTCTTTTATAACTTCTTCCTTCGTCTCACCCTCAAGCATTTTAGGAACACTATTGGCTTCTTGCAGTTCTTTAGATATAACAATCATTTTATTTCTAATTTTAAAAATATCTTGTTCTAATTCTGAAATAAACTCATCATCATTTTCATTTTCAGAAATCCCTATAAATAATTCATGTTCATAATGGCCCGTCGCAAGCAACTGAAGCTTTTCTTCAATTTCACTATATATCTTACGATTTGAAACAAGTAAAATACCAATGACAATCCCGCTCACAGCCAAAGCTATTACAATCACATAAATAATAATCGGTATTTTAAACATTGTTGTATTAATTAATTCTAACATCCATTTTTTTTGATTTT
The DNA here is from genome assembly GCA_963517295.1 of uncultured Vagococcus sp. GTDB lineage: Bacteria > Bacillota > Bacilli > Lactobacillales > Vagococcaceae > Vagococcus. The sequence goes on along the minus strand of CAUQFM010000051.1, from coordinate 3,535 downwards.
TCGCATAAAAATAGCTATACAGTGTGAAAACAAGCACCATAAAAGTCATTAAAAAGGCGTAGAAAAAAATTAAAGGGCGACTTTTTTTAGAAATCATACCCTTATCACCTCAACATCTCCAAACAGCGTATTGGTTACTATCTTTATTCGTCTTACGGCCTTATCATATTCGTTACTGTACAATTTAAGTGATTCATTTTTCAATTGAAAATGCTCCCCTTCAAATACAGCTTGACCAATCATAGCAGAATGTTCTAGCACAACACCTATTCCCGTTGGAACCAAAATCCGAGTTTTACCAAAACCTTTTCTGACAATAACAACATTATCTTCTTTAGGTAGTAGAGTATTCCCTAAATCTATAATAGTATCACCATATAAAATCGACATATTAATATCATCCCACTCATAGGTATCGTTACCAAAGCGTTGATTGCCAATCCATGGTCTTTTAAATCGTCGACCAGATTTTGTTTCACTAGCAACTGTTTTGATCATTTTAATTTGTTTTTTACGCCATGGAGCACTTGAAAATAAATCAATACCAGAAACTTCTACACCTTTTAGACCGACAAATAAAATGGCCAAAACCAGCATCATCCATACTGCTGGAATGTTTAAAAGACAGATTAACATAGCAACTAAGCTGGCAAATTTTTGGAACTGATTAAATGAGGTTTTATAAACTTTTTTTGCTGAATATACAAAATTTATAATGGCAAAAATTAAAAATATCAAGATGGGTATATTATCGAATAACTGATAGACCGCCCATAACAATAATAATAATTCAGTCACAATAAAAAAGCGCCAAGAACTCTGCATAACCTCTCCCCTTTACTTAAATTTCTCTATCATAAGTATATAGTTAAATTCTATAATAATAAAACCACAAAAGAACGAACATCCTCTACAACTTTAGTCTTAGGTATTTTCTTTTTACTAAAAACAAGTCATTAAGCACAAAAATTAAGAATCAATTTTTATGACTAATGACTTGTTTTTTAGCTAGAGGTTGTTCTTCAACTTCTTTTTTCTTAAGAAATTTCTTCAATTCTAACGTTCATATCTCCACCTGGTGTACTAATCGTCACGACTTCTTTTAATTTATGTCCAATTAATGCTTTAGCAATTGGAGAATCATTAGAAATTTTACCAGAAAAAGGATCTGCCTCTGCACTTCCAACAATAACGTATTCTTCTTCATCACCATCAGGTAATTCTATAAATCGAACGGTGCGACCTATTGAAACTTCGTCTTTTGACACATTATTGTTATTAATGATTTGTGCTAAACGTATCATATTTTCCAAAGTAGTGATTCTACCTTCAACAAAAGCTTGTTCATCTTTTGCAGACTCATACTCTGAGTTCTCTGATAAATCGCCAAAACTTCTTGCAATTTTTATACGTTCTACGATTTCTTTACGTTTAACTGTTTTTAATTCTTCAAGTTCTTGTTCTAATTTTTCTTTACCTTCTAAAGTCATCGGATAAATTTTTTCCATAATCGACTCACGTCTCCTTAAAACGATATTAAGTTATTTGACAAATGAAGAGCTTCTCCGAAATGTATCGGAAAAGCTTTTCACTTACAATATAACAAACAGATTACCATGTTAGTATTGAAAAGTAAACATCAAAAAGTATTTTTTTTGTTCACTATTCAAAAAAATATTTTATCTATTTTTTATCATCAATATATTCTTTTTTCAGTGCAAGATGTTCTTCATATGTTTTAGCATAATATACTTTACCTGTTGTTACATCAGCTAAGAAATAAATAAAGTCATTTTTCTCTGGATTCATTACTGCAGAAATAGCTTCTTCACTTGGATTATTAAAAGGTCCTGGCCCCGTTCCTTTATTAATATAAAGGTTATAAGGAGAATCAACTTGTGTATCCTTGTTCGATAAATGCACCTTATGTTCATCCATTGCATACAAAATCGAAATATCAGATTGCAATGGCATATCCGATTCAACTCTATTGAAGAATACTTGCGCAATTTTTTGTCGATCTTCTTTTACACTACCTTCTTTTTCAACTAATGAAGATAAAGTTAACACCTCTTGAACAGTTAATTTCTTTTCTGCAATCCCCTCATAAAAAGGCGTCATTACTTGATTTGTTTTCACAATCATTTGCTCAATAATATCTTCAAGTGATGTTTCTTTATAATAATTGTAGGTAGCAGGATATAAATAACCTTCTAGTCGGTAACGAACATCTTTGGCTTGTTTTGCACTTGTTAATAGCTCAGGATATTTCCCAGCCATTTTATTAAAGAATTTTTCATCTTCAATAACTTTCATAAATTCATCTTTTTTTACATCTGCTTTTTTCTCGAATAATTCTGCAATTTGATCGATTGAAGAGCCTTCTGGAATTGTTATTTTAGCATCTGCTAAAGCTTCTGGTTCAGAAGTTCCGCCTGCTTGTAAATTTTTAGTGATATCTTCAAGTTTCATATTAGGTGCCATTTGATAATATCCTGCTTGAAAATCTGCGATATTGTTCATCTTCACATAATAAGAAAAAACTAATCCACTTTTAATGATTTTGCTTTTCTCCAACACTTGACCAATTTCTTTACTAGAGCTTCCAATTGGAATTTCAATTTGAATCAACTTATCATTACTTGGATCAAGTGGCTTTAAACTTGATTTAAAGAAACTATAAAACGAGAATACTGCTACAGCAATTGTAACAACTAATGCTAATGAAATAATTAAAACAATTTTTTTGACCATATTATTTTCTTTTTTACGAGAACTATATTTAGCCTGATTATTTCCTCTAGTTCGCTTAGGTAGATCTTCTTTAATTTCAGAATTCCCTCTATCTGTTTGTTCCGGTTCTGAATCATCCTGTAGAGAATTTAATACATAATCTTTTAAGTCTTTACCCGATTTGGGACTATCATCTTTTTGGTTAAAATCATCATCTTTATTATTCGTCAAAAAGGGGTCCTCCTTAACTTCTTTTTTTTAAATTTGCTCCTATCATTATACATGATTCTGTAAAAATTCCAATTATTAAATTAAAAAATATTCAATATTTAATATTTATCTTAACGCATAACCACATTTATTAGTAAAACTGGGTATTAAGAATAAACTTCCTTTTTTAAAAGCAATAGGTTACAATAAATATGATAAAAATTAAAGGAGATTATACATGACTACATTACCTAATTGTCCAAATTGTGAATCAGCATATACTTATGAAGATAGAGGGCTATTTGTATGTCCTGAATGTGCAAATGAATGGGCACAAAATCAAGCTAATGATGAAACTTCTGAATTCATTGTGAAAGATTCTAATGGAAATATTCTTGTTGACGGTGATAACGTATCAGTAATTAAAGATTTAAAAGTTAAAGGGGCGAGCAATCCCATCAAACAAGGTACTAAGGTAAAAAATATTAAGTTAGTTGATAGTGATCATAACATCGATTGTAAGATAGATGGTTTCGGTCCAATGAAATTAAAATCAGAATTCGTTAAAAAGTTATAATAATTGCGTGAAAAA
>CAUQFM010000050.1:0-15817 GCA_963517295.1 uncultured Vagococcus sp. | reverse complement strand
TTTTTACGACATTCTCTACTGTGAAGCCGTATTTTTCGATGACTGTGTTTCCTGGTGCGCTTGCTCCGAATTTATCAATTCCCATTACTTTACCTTCAAATCCTACGTAACGTTCCCAACCTAATGAAGCTCCCATTTCGATTGATACGCGTTTTCTTACTGAAAGTGGTAAGACAGATTCTTTGTAAGCAGCATCTTGTGCGTCAAATGAGGCTGTTGATGGCATTGAAACAACTGATACATCAATTCCTTCTTTGCGTAATTCTTTTTGAGCTTCCATTGCTAAATTCACTTCTGAACCTGTTGCCATGATGATTCCTGCTGGTGTATTGCCTTCTTGTGCTGACAATACGTATCCACCACGAGCCACTCCTTCGTAAGCTTTTTCTTTAGTTCCTTCAAGAACTGGTAAGTTTTGACGAGATAAAGCTAAAACAGTTGGTGTTTCCATAGATGTTGCAGCAACTTTCCATGCAGCAGCTACTTCATTTCCATCAGCTGGACGAATTAAGTTAACATTAGGAATACTGCGTAAGCTTGATAATTGTTCGATAGGTTCATGAGTTGGTCCATCTTCACCTACAGCGATTGAATCATGTGTTAATACATAAGTTACTGGTGCTTTTTGAATAGCTGATAATCTGACAGCTGGGCGTAAATAATCCACAAATACGAAGAATGTTGCGCCGTAAACGCGAGTTCCACCGTGTAGTGCAATACCATTCATTGCTGCTGCCATACCAAATTCACGAACACCATACCAAATATTGCGTCCTTCATATTGACCTGGTTCAAAATCTTTTTCCCCTGCGATCATTGTGTTGTTTGATGAAGAAAGATCGGCTGATCCACCCCATAATTCAGGCATTGCTTTTGCTAATTCTTGAATAGCTTCTTTACTTGTAATACGACTTGCAGAAGAATCTCCCATTTCGTAAACAGGTAGTGCTTTTTCTAAATCAACAGTTACTTCACCTTTAAAGGCTTCTACAAATTGAGCAGCAAGTTCTGGATATTCAGCTTTGTATGAAGCGAATAACTCATTCCACTCAGCTTCAGCTTTTTGACCTTTAACAATCATATCTTCTTTAAAACGAGCTGTTACTTCTTCAGGAACAGTAAATTCTGGGTAGTCCCATCCGTAAGCTTTTTTAGCTACTGCAAGACCTTCTGCACCTAATGGAGCACCGTGAACTTTGTTTGTTCCTTGTAACTCAGCACCAAATCCGATAATTGTTTTAACTTCAATGATAGTTGGTTTGCCTGTTTCTTTTTTAGCAGCATCAATCGCTTCAGAAATAGCTTCTAAATCATTACCATCTTTCACTAAAATATGTTGCCATCCAGTTGCTTCAAAACGCCCTTTAACACTTTCACTAAATGATTTATCTAATGGTCCATCTAAAGAAATGTCATTTGAATCATATAAAACGATTAATTTATCTAATTTTAAGTGACCAGCTAAACTTGCTGCTTCTTGTGAGATACCTTCCATTAAATCGCCATCGCCACATAAAGCATATGTATAATGATCTACTACTTTAAAGTTATCTTTATTATAAGTTGCTGCTAAGTGAGCTTCTGCCATAGCAAAACCAACACTCATCGCAATACCTTGTCCTAGAGGTCCTGTTGTTGCTTCAATACCATCTGTGTGGTGAACTTCAGGATGTCCTGGTGTTAAACTATCCCATTGACGGAAATTTTTGATTTCTGACATTGGTAAGTTATAACCAGATAAATGAAGTAAGCTGTATAACATCGCTGAACCATGTCCTGCTGATAAAATGAAACGGTCGCGGTCTGCCCAGTTTCTTGATGTCGTTGGATTAACGTTTAAATGTTTTGTCCATAATGTATAAGCCATTGGAGCAGCACCCATTGGTAAACCAGGATGACCCGAGTTAGCTTTTTGAATCATATCTAAACTTAATGTACGAATTGCATTAACACCTAATTGATCTGTTTGATCGAACTTCATAAAAAATATCCTCCTATTTAGGTTTATTTTACCTTTATCACTTTTTATTCTAACGCGTTCACTAGAATTTTGCAAGGCTTTCCATTTTTTAACACAAAAAGATAAGGGACGACTATCTTCCGTGTAGTCCCTTATCTTTTTGAATTTCTTTTAATTTATCTGGTGTAACATCATTGCCTTCTGTATCGACAACTTTCATACCCTCGATATGATTACGCATACCACCTCTAAAACGGTGCAGATATTCTTCTCGTAATTCAGCTTGTTCTTTTTTCTCATTATCAGTTAAACCAAGTTCGGTTTTTGCTTTTTTGGCTAATTCGTTAATTCGTGCTAATTTTTCTTTTGATAACATTGATAAACCTCCTCTACAACTTCTTTAATTTTAGCCTAATTTCATTAAAAATTCAATCATTTAGGCTATTTAAAAAGCGAACACCCGTTTGATTTAGTTTTAAAAATATGTTACACTCAAAAAAAAAAGAAAAGAGGCCGACTTATGACTAAAAAGCAGTCTTCAAGACAAGTAGACGTCTTGCGTTTTATATATGAACAAGTTGAATCACGCGGTTATCCACCTACAGTAAGGGAAATAGGAGAAGCCGTTAATCTTTCTTCTACTTCTACTGTTCATGGACATTTATCTAGATTAGAAAAAAAAGGCTTAATTCACAGAGATCCAACCAAACCAAGAGCAATTGAGCTAACAGCTGAAGGCTTAGATTTAATCGGCATTAGACCAACAACTATCCCAATGCTTGGCGTGGTTACTGCGGGAGAACCTATTTTAGCTGTTGAAGATGCTTCTGATTTCTTTCCATTACCTCCAGATTTAAAATACGAAGAGAACAGTTTATTCATGCTAACTATTCGTGGTGAAAGTATGATTAATGCTGGAATTTTTGATGGGGATCATGTTATCGTTAGAAAACAAGCCTCTGCAAACAATGGTGACGTCGTGATTGCTATGACTGATGAGAACGAAGCAACCTGTAAACGGTTCTTCAAAGAAACGAACTACATTAGACTGCAACCTGAAAACGATACTTTAGAACCTATCATTTTAGACAATGTTTCTATCTTAGGAAAAGTTGTTGGATTGTATCGAAACCATATTTAAAAAAATAAAGCTTAAATGCTTTATTTTTTTCTTTACAAAACGAACAAACGTTTGTATAATAAAAGTACGAACATTTGTTCTAATTATATTTAGGAGTGATCAAAATGGAAGCAATCAGAAGGTATGCAGTTTTATTAATCGTTTTAGTATTAGGTGTCGTGTTGGGAACACTAGGTTGGCAGGCCGCCTTGGTCGTTTTGACTCCCCTAGTTATGATTTGGCTGATGTTATGGGACGAAAAAAGTTACAAAAACAAACAATATAAACGCTATACAGAAGAAAAACAACAATATTTATACCGAAACAGCCGATAAAATTTATCGGTTTTTTTATTTAATCATTCTTTTTACTATTGATTAGATTAATTCATTAGATTATGCTTACCTTATTAAAATGGAAAGAAGGTATTTTTATGACACAATCTACTATTGAATTAGTCAAAACATTAACAAATATTCCCTCTCCTACTGGAAATACGGCTAATATTATTAACTTTCTTGATCAAGAATTACAAAAACATGGGTTTAAAGGCAGCATTAACCGTAAAGGAAGTTTAATTGTTACTGTTCCTGGTAAAGATAATGAAAATCATCGTTTCATTACCGCACACATTGATACACTTGGTGCTATGGTTCGAGGTATTAAACCAGATGGCCGCTTAAAATTAGATCTAATCGGTGGTTTTAAATACAACTCTATTGAAGGAGAATACTGTACGATTCATACGCAATCTGGTAAGGACTACACGGGAACTATTTTGATGCACCAAACAAGTGTCCATGTTTATAAAGATGCTGGTTCTGCTGAACGAAATCAAGAAAATATGGAAGTTAGACTTGATGAAAAATCATTCTCAGAAGATGATACTAAGAAGTTAGGTATCCAAGTAGGAGACTTTATTAGTTTTGATCCTCGAACAGAAATCACACCAAGCGGATTCATTAAATCTCGTCATTTAGATGATAAAGTTAGTGCGGCTATTTTGATTAATTTTTTAATTAATCTTAATAAAAATAATCAAACATTACCTTATACAACACACTTTTTCTTCTCTAATAATGAAGAAATTGGTTATGGTGGTAACTCTAATATTGATGAAAAAGTAGTAGAATATTTGGCAGTTGATATGGGCGCTATGGGGGATGATCAACAAACTGATGAGTATACTGTTTCAATCTGTGTGAAAGATGGTAGTGGGCCTTATCATTTAGGTTTAAGAAATCACTTTGTTGATCTGTGTGAAACAAATGAAATTGCTTATAAACTAGACATTTATCCATTTTACGGAAGTGATGCCTCTGCAGCTATGCGGGCAGGAGCTGATGTTAAACACGGCTTAGTCGGAGCTGGAATCGAAGCTAGTCATGCTTTTGAACGTACTCATCAAGATTCTATTGACGCTACTGAACAACTAGTCGCTAAATATTTATTTAGTAACTTATCATAAAACACAAAAGTCTATTTATTTATTAAAAATCAAAATGTAACCTCTTCACTTGACCTTTAATTGAATAAGATGTATGGTTAGTACATAAGCTTATATTATAGTGTGGTTTTTTGAACCACGATGAGCAGGCAGCTGACGAAGTGCTTAAGTTTTATTTCGTCTTTTTAATTTTGAGTAGCTTCTTTCTATTCGATTAAAATCGCCTATATCACTATTTTTTAAGTTTATGGTTCGTCCTTAAAAAGTGCTGACATTCATTTTTTAAGTGCAAGCTAATCGAAGTGCTCAATTCTCGATTAAAACTGCAGAACTAAATAACGAACCGAATTAAGATTTTATTCTAAAGGAGGAAGATTATTTATGTCAGTAGTATTAAAAGCAGAAGAAAGAGCGGTTAGACCTCGTTCTATCCGTAGAAAATTAAGAGAACAAGGAAGAGTTCCTAGTTCTGTTCATGGACACAATATTGATAATATTTCATTTTCAGTAGATGCCCTTGATCTTGATAAATCCATTCGTGAACATGGTTTAAATGCTGTTTATACTCTAGAGTTAAATGGTAAAAAAATCAGTACATTACTAAAAGATTATCAATTAGATACGTTTACTAAAGCATGGATTCATGCTGAATTTTTAGCTGTAGATATGACACAAGAAACTGAAGTAGAAGCTGAATTAGTATTAGTTGGAACTTCTACTGGTGTTAAATCAGGGGGCGCACTAGAACAAAATATTTACACTGTTATGGTATCAGCTACACCTGATAAATTACCTGAACGTGTAGAAGTAGACATCACGAATTTAGCAATTGGTGAATCTCTTGTTATTGGTGATATTCCAAAACAAGCTAACTTCACTATTGTCACAGATACTGAAGAACAAATCTGTGCAGTGACTGAAATAAATACTCAAACTGAAGAAGAAGTTGCTGGCGAAGCAAGTGAGCCAGAAGTCATTAACGACAAATCAGCTGAATAATATTAATAATACAAAAGGATGACCTTCAAACGTCATCCTTTTTTGATTACCTAAAGTTGCTTGGAGCTATTCGTCTTTAGAACCACTCTATTTAGTCCGGGTTATAAAGACAACTCCCGCGACAACTTCAAAATTTATAAAAAGTCCAAAGAACACGAACTGTTTTTAAATCCCTCCAGTTGCTTGGAGCTAATCATCTTTAGAACCACTCTGATATAATAAACATGATATTTTCTGAAAATTCATTAAGCAACGTTTAAAGTTATTTGCCTTACTATAGACTTTCATTAATCTATGATAAAATGATGGAGGTTTAATTATTATAATTAGGAGTGTTCAAATTTGATCGGAATAGATAAAATAAATTTCTTTACACCAAACACATACATTGATTTAGTGACTTTGGCAAAACATCGTGGGATTGATCCAGATAAATTTACGATTGGTATCGGCCAAGCTAAGATGGCTGTCCCAACAATTACCCAAGATACTGTTTCTATGGGAGCTAATGCTGCTTTTCCCATTTTAGATAAAGAAGATTTGGATAAAATTGATTTAATTGTTATTGGAACTGAAACTGGTATTGATGAATCAAAATCAGCTGCTTCATTTATTCATCAATTACTTAACATCCATCCATTCGCTAAAGCGATTGAAATTAAACAAGCCTGTTACGGAGCAACTGCAGGATTGATGATGGCTCAAGATTTTATTAAAGCTCATCCTGGAAGAAAGGCTCTAGTTATTGGTTCTGATATTTCGAGGTATGGATTGAATACTTCTGGAGAAGTTACACAAGGTGCCGGAGCTATTGCAATGCTTATTTCTGAGAATCCACGTATTTTGACTTTGGAAGATACTAGTGTGGCTATGACTGAAAGTATTTTTGATTTTTGGCGTCCAAATTACTCTGATACAGCAATTGTTGATGGTAAATTTTCAAATGAAGCTTACATCAATTTCTTTAAGACTATTTGGAATGAATTTTCAAAACAAACAGAACTTTCTTTTGAAGATTTTAAAGCTTTTTGCTTCCATTTACCTTATACAAAAATGGGTAAGAAAGCCTTATTACCTCTTCTAGAAAATGAATCCGAGGAAATCAAAGAAATAATTCTTCATCATTATGATTTATCAACAACTTATACAAGAGATATTGGTAATATTTACACTGGCTCTTTATATCTAAGTTTAATGTCACTACTTGACAGTAACGAGCATTCATTAAAATCTGGTGATTTGATTGGCTTGTTCAGCTATGGATCTGGTGCCGTTGGTGAATTGTTCTACGGTCGTCTGGTTAAAGGTTTTGAAAATCATTTATTAAAAGATGAACATCAAACATCTCTTGAAAATCGTTACGCACTTTCTATGGATGAGTATGAAACTATTTTTAATAAAGTATTGCCTAAAGAAGATGGCATTCATCCATTGAGTGAAGAGGAATTCGATAATAGTCGTTTCTATTTATCAAGTATTACTAATCATCAGAGACATTACTCAAAACGTTAATAAGGAGTCGTTACTTTGGAACCTAAACAACTTAAATTTTATAAACAATCACGTTCTGAAAGAATTCACACACTTTTTGAGGAAGGTTATTTAAATGAAAAAGATGCTGAATTATTCATGGATAACCCCTTACTCGATAAATCAGTAGCTAATTCATTAATTGAAAATCAAATCGCTCAATTTCCTCTACCTTTAGGGATTGCTCGAAATTTTAAAATAGATGGTCGTGAACTAGCTATCCCAATGGTTGTTGAAGAACCTTCTGTGATTGCGGCTTGTAGTAATGCAGCCAAAATCATGCATAAAAATGGTTTTGTTACTTCTATAGTAAAACGTGAAATGATTGGTCAAATAATTTTAAAAGAAATTCCAGAATTAGAATTAGCTAAACAAGCAATTGAAAAAAATCGAGAAGCTATTTTTAAACTAGCTCAAAAAAGCCATCCTTCAATTGTTCAACGTGGTGGTGGTTTAAAAGATATTGAAACTCGCTCGATTGAAGATCTAGAATCTGGATTATCTTTTCTAACTATTCACCTGATGGTTGATGTTAAAGACGCTATGGGTGCTAATATCATCAACACTATATTAGAAGGTGTCACACCATTTATCTTAGAAATCACTAAAGCAGCTTCTCTTATGTCCATTTTAAGCAATTACAACACAGAGAGTTTAGTCACTGCAACTTGTTCCGTTTCTTTCAGTGAATTAACTACTCCTAAATTAGCTGGGCAAGAATTAGCTCAAAAAATCGTTGAAGCGACAACCTATGCTAAACTCGATCCTTACCGAGCAGCCACTCATAATAAAGGCATTATGAATGGCATTGATTCAGTTGTGATTGCTACTGGAAATGATCCTCGTGCTGTAGAAGCTGGCGCTCACGCTTATGCTAGTCGTAGTGGTCACTATGAATCAATGACAAACTGGACAATTAAAAATGACTCATTGATTGGTGGACTAACACTCCCTATGGCGGTTGGTTCTGTTGGTGGTGCTATCTCAGTTCTACCAATGGCAAAAGCCAATTTAGCTCTCTTAAATGTTGCGAATTCTGAAGATCTCGCTCGAATTATTATGTGTGTTGGCTTAGCTCAAAATTTTGCTGCTCTTAAAGCGTTAGTCACTGATGGCATCCAAAAAGGGCACATGAGCCTTCATGCTAGTTCTTTAGCTATCCAAGTGGGTGCAAAGGATGAAGAAATTGAACAACTAGCAATTCTTTTACGTCAACAAGAAAAAATGAATTCGATTATTGCAAAAGAATTATTAAATACTATGAGAAATAACTAAAATACAAAAAAGCCTCTTAAGTTTGAATTCATAATTGATTTCAAATTTAAGAGGCCTTTTTATCACTTCACTTAAGAAATATTCAAATATTTATCTCTAAAATCTTTGGGTGTCACACCGTACATTTCTTTAAAGTTTTTATAAAAATAACCTGAACTAGAATAACCTACTTCTTGTGCGACTTCATTTATATTTTTCATTGTTTTAATCAGTAGTTCTTCCGCCTTTTTCATTCGGTAAATATTTAAATATTGTGAAAAAGTTTGATTGGTATCTCTTTTAAAAATTTGTCCTAAATACATAGCGTTTACAAAAAGTTCTTCAGCTACTTCTTTTAAGCGAAGATCTCTATAAAAATCTTCATGTATCAAATCAATTACTTTATTGGTTAATTCACTATATGATCTCTCTTCAAATAATTGTTCAATTTTGATTTCTAATTCTCTAAAAATCTCTTCAATTTCTTCAATATTGTTGATATTCCTTATGTTATCAACTTCTTCTTGATAACTTGTAGTGTATTCAATATCATAATAACTTCTTGCATCAGATAAAATTAATAACGTAAAGTATCTAACATGATTCGGTGGAATCGGTGTTCTGTTAAAAAAATTAATAATGCTATTTATATTATTTTCTAAACTATCTTGTTTAGCTAATTTAGATAATAATGGTAATTCTTCATTATTATTATAGTAAATTTCTTCTAAATGATTATTTAATTCAATCCATATACATCCCTCTTGTACAAGATTGTAGAAGTAGTAGCTATCTTCCAAACTTTTTGCTACTTCATAACTTTTTTTTAATTTATCTGGCGTAGAAACCAATGGTCCAGAAAATAAAAATAATTTTTCGGGAAATTTTTTTGCTAAATCAATATAATAATCTTTTAAATCGCTTTTGGTTTCATTTAAAATAATTCCAATTATTCTTTTTTTGCCTTCAGTAAAATAAAATAGATTTATTTTTTTATCTAAAAATTTTAAAAAATGATCACTTTCGTAAGTACCTACAAAAACATTGAAAGATGTCCCTTTTTCTATATTAAAATAATTAGCTGTGTCTTCACTGATACCATTCTCTAGCCAATCTTTTATTTTTCTTCTTTTTTCAAAATGAATAATTTTTTTTACATTATCTGTGTCTCGTACTTTTTTTATAGCTTCTGTAAGCGATGCTATCAGCTCTTTTTTATCTACTGGTTTTAGCAGATAATTAATTGCCCCTAAAGCCATTCCTTCTTTAGCAAATTCAAATTCCTGGTAGCCTGATAAATAAATAATTTGGAATTTTTTATTTCTACTACGAGCCTCTCTTAAAAACTCAATGCCTGACATAATAGGCATTGTTACGTCAGAAATAACGATATCAACTTTTTTTTGTTCAATAATTTCTAGTGCTTCTTCCCCATTGAAAGCAGTTCCAATTAAATTTAAGCCTAATTCCTCCCAAGGTATCAGACATTTCAACCCACTAATAACCATGTATTCATCGTCTACCAATAAAACATTCAACATTCTGATTCCTCCCTTATTTTAAGTCAATTGAAATTAAAATTGTCACACCGCCACCATCAGTTTCACTAAAAGTCATTTTATAAGAAGAACCAAAAATGATAATTAATCGTTCGTTTACATTTTTTATACCTATTGAATCAGATGAGAGTTCCTCGTTGCTAGACAAATAATCATTAATTTGATTTAATTTCTCCTCTGTCATTCCTTTACCATTATCTTTAATTTCGATTTGTAATATTTCGGATTTTTGATAAACATTAACACTTATAGCGTTATTAATCCGTCTAAAATCAATGCCGTGAGCAAAGTAATTTTCAATTAATGGTTGTAAACTAAATTTAGGTATTTCTATTTTTTTTATTGATTCTTCGATTTTAAAAGAATAACCTATATTTCTAGGATAACGCATCTGATATAAATACACATATTGCTCTAAGAACTTCATCTCATTTTCTAAATAGATCATTTTACTTTGAGAGATGTTGTTTCTTAAAATAGAAGCAAAAGCAAAAACTACCTCTGATAATTCTTCCATCCCTTCACTTAATGCAGACATTCTAATATATTCTAATGTGTTATACATAAAGTGAGGATTAATTTGCGCTTGCAGTGCTCTGAAATCAGCTTCTTGTTGTCTAAGTTCCAATTCATAATTCTCTCTAATAAAGATATTCAGGTTCTCCAACATGTCATTAATTCCAAGTGAGATATCTTTTAATTCAGATTTTTTATTATCTGTATTAATTCTAACGGCTCGATCACCATCAGATATTTTTTGAATCATTTTCAGAATATCATTCACTTGGAAAACATAACCATTGAATAATCGATATAATAATAGTAGCAACACGCCACTAATTAAGATACTTGATAGGATCATCAAACTAAAGAAAAGACGAGTATTTTTGGATACTTTTTTCTTATCTACAAAGGAAATTAAACGATACTGTTTATTAGTAATTTTAGCTTCTTGAACAAAATAACGGTTAGAAAATAAATCAATTGAAAATGAATTACCTTTTTTTAATAAGCGATTCAGTTCCTTTTTTAAATCCTCATCTTTAGTATTTGTATAGACTAACTGATCACGATCAGAAATTAAAAAAACATCTGCCTCAAATTCATTCGATAGCTGTGAGAGCATCTCATCAATAGGTTCTCTATTAATACCTAAATAAGCGTTTCCAATAAAACTCCAACCAGCAGGTTTAATAGTAGAATCTAATAACAGTGTCTCTTTTTTTTCAATTTTATTTACTTTTCTTCCGTACAAACTTTTAGAATCAGATAAATACCTTTCTTTAGAAAACTGAGTATCAATCGCTATAAATTCAATGTCTTTATCAGTTAGTGTCATTTGCTCAATAGTATTTGTAAAATTACTGATGACATAATTATTTTCTAATGTATAGGCTAAAAAATCAGAATTATTCATTGAAAAATAGCTTGTTAAACCTTGATAGTACTGCTCACTTTTCGCAATACTATTAGCAAGATCATCAACTTTCGCCTGTTTTTCTTCAACAAAGTAACTCATCCTTGTTAAAGCATTTTGACTTAGCCTTTCCGCTCGATTTGATTTCTCTTGACTAACAATTATGCTGACTCCGACAGAAAATAAGGTAATAATAACAATTAACGCTATTGAGTAAATTTTTAATAAACGATACATCAAGTTCCCTTTGATATTCACTGCTTCGCCATCCCTTTTATCTCTAATTAATACTAATATTTTGGCTTAATTTTATTCCTAGTCGATATAAAAAATAACCTAATGCGCCACTCCCCGCAAAAAACGCTATCGCTGGAAATTTAACAATAACTAAACATAAAACAACTAAAAAAATAGTAATAGCCATACTACCTTTTCCTTCTTTAAAAAATAAAATAAACGACAGTTTAATCAGATTTTTCATAGAAATATCGTAGGCTGAAATAATAGAGTAACTAAAAAAACTAGAAACACTAACGACTATTATTAAAACGATTAATAAAAAATCGATGATTAAAAAAAGCATGCCATGCATTTGGCTAGAGGTATATAAACTTAAAAAAAGAAACGTAATTATCAGACCAAAGCTATACATAATTTGATTTCCTCTTATAAAATTTACTTTAAAGGACTTCTTCATTTTTTTAAAAGAAATTTCTTTATAATCCCAATCCGCTTCTCCAATAATATCTATTGTCGCTATCAACGCTGGAGAAATCCCAAAAATCACACCGCCTAAAAAACTAATTACCCAAAAATAAAAGCTTAGTTTTAATAAAAAATAAATTTTATTCATTCCCTCAACTAGTCCTTTTTCAACCATTTTTTCATCTTCCTTCCTCATTCTAACATGTTTTTATAAAATATAAAAAATGAAATAAGAGACTGACCAAAATGTCAGTCTCACTTTTATTTATACGAAATTATTTGCTCTTCATAAATTCATCAAATTGTTTTTGCATTTCTTCTTGAACTTTTTTAAGGCCTGCTTCTTCTAACTTTTTATTAAATTCTGGTAATTTATCATCTGGATTAAGTGTTCCTGTACTCAAACCAGCTTTATACTGTGCTGTCACATTACTTATATTAGAGATTTCAGTTTTTACGCTTTCAGCATTAAAATTGAAACCTAATAATGGTGAACGTTCTGCCTTCTCAACATTTTTTTCACGTTCCTTGACCATCTCATCCGTAATTTTTTCATCTAAGTACAAGTTATTGTTATCTCCTGTCATCCAAGCACCACCAATTACTTTAGCACTTGCATCATAACCTTTAAGCGTCTTCATGCGATCAGTTCCAACTTTTTCCCAGCCTTCGCCTTCGAGACCAAAAACCATAGTTGTCATTAAATCTTTATCTGTATTGATCAAGTTAATTGCTTCTAGCGCTTTTTCAGCATTTTTACTAGAATTAGAAACAACCCAGTTAGCCACAAACATTTGTGCATTGTTTTTAAGTGGTGTTGTTAATGGAACAGAAACTAATTCACGTCCAGCTGCACGAGTTAAAATAGTATCGCCGTAATCAAAGGGTCCTTGTGTTTCAGTTCTAGCGAACCATGTTTTATCATCTAAACGATAAATTTCATCACTTGTTGCTGCATCTTGATGAATGTATTTTTTAGAATATAGTAAATGCATGTCTTTTAAATCTTGAATCATACGATCTGAATCAGCATAAGGATTCACAATTTTCTTTTGATCTCCCTTAATATCAATCCCTAGAGGAACATTCACATCGTACACATAATCAAAATCACCTAAACGAATATCTTTAAAGGCTGGGAAAGGAACTACATTTGGTTCTTTTTCTTTAATAACTTCTAGTAAAGGTTCAGCATCTGCTAATGTTTTAATACCTGAAATGTCCAATTTATACTTATCTAATAATTCTTTATCAAAAGTCATCATTTGTTGCGCGTAAACGTTTGCATTTACCGGTATAGCATAAAGCTTTCCATCTACTTTATTTCCTTCGATATACGTTGGATCTAAATTATCATAAGTTTCTTTGGCATATTTAGGTGCTAATTCAGTTAAATCTTTATAAGCTCCTTTTTGAGCAGTATTCACATAACTATCAGCGAATGCAATATCATAATCTTCACCTGAAGATGTAATAACCGACATTTTCTTTTGATAATCTCCCCAACCAATATATTGAACGTTTAATTCTGCATTAACTTTTTCTTTCATTGTTTTATTTACAGCAGTCATTAACTCATCATAATTTGTTGGTTTTTCACCGACGCGGTACATTAAAAGAGTGGTTGTCCCATCTTTATCTTTATTTTTTGATTTTTGCTTATCCCCTGTTAATCCACCACAACCTGCTAAAGTACCTGCTGTTACAGCTAAAACAGTACTTGCTAATAAAACTTTCTTTAACGTATTTTTCACTTTATTTTCCCTCCAACATATTTTTTATTTATTCCAAGGTACTTTTTAAAAAAAAGGCACCTTGGCTTAATAACATAACTATTCTTTAACGCCACCTATTGTTAATCCGCCAACAAAATATTTTTGGAAGAACGGATAAGAAGCAGCGATTGGCACGGTTGCAATTACAACCATTGCCATTCGAGTTGATTCTTTTGGAATAACCATATTCCCTGTTACTTGGGCACCCAAGGATGTATTTTGCATCATAAAATCAATGTTTGCTTGGATTTTCATTAACAAATATTGAAGTGGCACTAAATTATCACTTTGAATGTAAAGTAGTGCATTAAACCAATCATTCCAATAGGCTAATGCCGCAAATAAACTAATCGTTGCAATACCTGGTACTGATAATGGTAAAACAATCTGAATAAATGTTCTTAAATCACTCGCACCATCAATTTTAGCTGCTTCAATTATTGCATCCGGAACAGATCGTCTATAAAAAGTCCGCATGACAATAATATTAAATGGTGATAATGCCATAGGTAAAATCAATGCCCAAATTGTATCCTTTAAATGAAGCATATTATTCATTACTATATAGCTTGGTACCATTCCTGCACTAAATAGCATTGATGCTAAAGCAAACATTGTAAAAAATTTTTTATAGGCAAAATTATTTCTTGAAATAGCATAAGCATATGTTGATGTGAACGTTACATTAACAATTGTTCCAAAGACAGTGACAAAAACAGTCACAAATAAAGCTTGTAAAATTTGTTCTTTCATTTCAAAAAGATATTGATATCCTGATAGACTCCATTCAGAAGGAATTAAGCGATAGCCATGTAAACTTATTGCTTGCTCACTTGTAAATGAAATAATAATGACAAAAACAAAAGGGAAAACACAAGCAATAGCTACCAGAACCATTAAAGCAGTAAAAAAGACATTTGATTTTTTACTAAACCCTTTAACGTTCACTGTATCAATTTTAGATTTTTTTTTCATGATTTTCCCCTTTCCTAAAATAATGCTGAATTTTCATCAAATTTTCTAACAATTAAGTTAGTTCCTACTAATAGAATACATCCCACAACTGATTGATAAAGACCAGCTGCTGCTGCCATTCCAATATCACCACTACTTGTTAACCCTCTATATACATAAGTATCTAAAACATTCGTTACATCATATAATGTTCCAGAATCTTTTGGTAATTGATAAAATAAACCAAAGTCTGCTCTAAAAATATTACCTACAGCTAAAATAGTGAGTATCGTCATTAATGGAATTAATTGTGGAATCGTCACATGAATAATTTGTTGCCATTTACTTGCACCATCTACTTCGGCGGCTTCATAATAAGTTGTGTCAATTCCCATAATTGAAGCAAAGTAGATAATACTGTTATATCCAATGCCTTTCCACACACCCATAATAATAATTATGGCAGGCCAATATTTAGGTTCGTTATACCAACTAATCGGTTCTCCTCCATTCGACATTATTAAAGCATTGAAGAAACCTTTTTCTGGGCTTAAAAATGAATAAACAAAATAGCTTATAATAACCCATGATAAAAAATAAGGTAACAACATAGATGTTTGAACTACTTTAATAGTTCTTTTAGATCTCAATTGGCTTAGTATTACTGCAAAAAAGACTGCCATCACTAAATTTAAAATAATAAAAGCAACATTATATAAAACAGTATTTCTTGTAATAATATAAGCATTGGATGTACTAAATAAAAATTCGAAATTCTTTAACCCCACCCAGTCACTCTCAATTAAACTTTTAATAAAACCACCATCTGAAACCTTAAAATTTTTAAAAGCCACAATATTACCAAATACTGGAATATAGAAAAAAACAATCAACCAGATCATTCCGGGTATAGCCATGAGTAATAATGTTTTATTTTTTTGTAACCTTTTTAATCGTTCCATCTCATCCCTCCTTTTTAAATAACTATAGTCTTATTATATAAAGAAAACGCTTTTTTTATAACTAAAAAAGTATGACTATTTATCTACAGATTATAGGTAAGTGATTAAAAATAATTTTTATCACTCCTTTCTAAA
>CAUQFM010000049.1:0-15839 GCA_963517295.1 uncultured Vagococcus sp. | reverse complement strand
AAAAAGTGCCACATTATGATAGTCAAGTCAGTGGAACAACGATCACTAATACGTATCGAAATGATGATAAAACAAAAGTTGAAGGTAAGAAAATTTGGGATGATGCAGATAATAAATTAAACGTTAGACCAAAAAGTATTACTGTTGATTTGTATCGAAATGGTGGTAAGAAACCGTATAAAACTCAAGAAGTGACACCAGATAAAAAGGGTGATTGGGCGTATGAGTTTACTGATTTACCGAAGTATGATGATCAGTTAGACGCTTATAGCTATACGGTTAAAGAAAGAACAGTAGACAAATATGATAGTAAAGTAGTAGGGAAGAATATTACCAATACTTACCAAAATAACCAAAAGACTGAAATAACTGGTCAAAAATTTTGGAAAGATAATGGTAACAAAGGTAATACACGTCCTGGTTCAATCATAGTTGAACTATATCAAAATAATGGTAACATCCCTGTTAGAAAGCAAACTGTCGTACCAGATAAAAAGGGTAATTGGCACTATGCATTCAAGGATTTACCAAAACATGATGCGGCATTAAACGACTATCAATACACTGTAAAAGAGTTGCCAGTAGCGGGCTATACATCCAATGTGAATGGAACAACGATCATGAATACATTAGATCCTAGCATTACGCCACCAAAACCAAAGGATCCACAACCAAGAATTCCAGTAGTACCAGTAGTACCAGTAGTACCGGTTGATCCAGTATCACCAGTACTACCGATATTGCCAGTTGATCCAAGTCTTCCAAATCGTAGGTTACCGTGGACAGGTCGTGAAACACCGACTAGACATTTACCAAAAACAGGTGAAAATGATAAAAATCCATTCTTACTTTCCTTAGTAGGATTATCACTAATCTCTATGAGCGGTGTGGGACTCTATTTCAGAAAAAGATATTAAGAAACATGAGAGGGTGAGTCAAAAGTCGTTTTGCTCTAAGCAACTGGAGGCAAAAACGAACAATCGGTCTTTTTGATTGATCGCTTTTGGTGAAGTTATCGTGAGAGCAGACTTTTCCCCCCTTGACTATTAAAAATTATTCGTATAAATAGAAACGAGGCTGACATTTGGATCAGCCTCGTTTTTGGTATAATAAAATAAATATTGGAGGAGGGGGGGATTGGGTATTAGAACAGTTTTTCACCACCTTTATTTTTTGATGTCAGCGAAATAATTAGAAAAACAATTGATAATCCGCCATAAAGAATCCAACTTAAAGTATCGTTCACTAAATTAGCAGTACCTAAGAAAATAAGTTGTCCAATGGGAGCACCTGCCAAAACTAAGGTGCTAAAAACACCACTTGTGATTCCTAATTTATCTTGAGGTACTTCACTAATCATATAAGCTGATACACGTGGGTTGAGTTTCCCAATAAGGTAGCCTAAAGTAAAAAGAGACAAGAGAACCAAAATGATAGAGTGAACTAAAATTAAAAAAATTGGAATAAGAGTTGTATTAACCAATATTAAGGCAATAATGAGTGAACTGTTTACATTTTTAAAGAAATCTTTAGTGAATAAAGAACCGAGTAAAACGCCGACTGAAATAAAAATACCTATCAGCGCAATTGTATTTGGCAAGTTGCCAATCCAAAGATATTCCTTTGTGAGAAGTGAAATATTTAAAAGTGATTCAGAGGTACTTGTTAGTAAGTTGATTAAAATAGCAAAGAAAATAATCATTTTTAAATAAGGATTTTTCATTAATAAAGCAATAACTTCTTTAAAATCTTTAGTAAATGAATTGTTTTTTGTTTGTATTATTTTCTCTGTTTTTAAAGAATCATTCCACGGTTTCAGAAGTGAATAATGCGTTAAAATTATAAGAGCTGCGATTAAAAAGGTGAGAGCGTTGATTCCGGCAAAGATAGAAAAATTATAATTTAATTGAACAATTAATATGGCTCCTAACCCTTGAAAAACTAACTGGATTAGTGTTTGAAGAGCAGTTTGAAATCCCATGACATCTCTTAAATTATCTTCATCTACTAATTCTTTAATGAATGGTAATTGAATGGCACTGCTGAAAAAACCAAGACAATCTGCTATAACGTTGATTAAAAGTAAAATGATAAATAGTAAAAGTGAGGGCTTTAATAAAATTAAAAAAGCAAGTAAACTAAAGAGTAAAAATTGAGTTAATCTAGAGTAAATATTCCATTTTAATTTTTCTTTTGTGTTATCTGCTAAGTGTCCAACAAGAGGCTGAAAGAGGCTTGGAATAAAAATTGTAATAGAAGCAAGTGAAACTGCTAAGGTATTAAACGGAAGCATACTAGCATAGACAATGAAAACAATGTTGAAAAGGCTATTTCCAATGGCATTAAGTAAAGTTGCATTGGTTAAAATACGGTATTCTTTATTAGTTAAATATGTGTTCATATTGGCTCACCTCGTTGATTTATTTGTTAAGTTAAGTATAAATGAGGTAAACTAGTGATATCAGATATTTCTACTATAGTGGAAAAAAGGTGAAAAGATGGATGAAGGAAAATTGTTTAGAAAACTTAGAAAAGATCGGGGACTTAGCTTAGAACAAGTATCGGATAAATTAAATAGTGTTTCTTTTATTAGTAAATTTGAAAAGGGTAATTCAAATATTAGCCTTCATAGGATGGAACGTTTGCTTAATAATATTAATGTCTCGGTGGAGGAATTTTTTTATTTAAGAGAACTAGAAGAAAATCCGAAGCTCAATGAGGATATTAAGATTTTGAGAGGTTATTTGACGAGTGAGTTTTATTATTATGTTGCTAAGTTGCTATCTGTTAATGATCAAGCAGTAAAAAAGAGTTTTGAAATTGGGATTATTGAGATGAAAAAAATTAAAACAGAGATGAACTCTAAAAAAAGTTGGCAAAAATTTATTTCTATTTATTGTGATATCTGTATTTATACGTATGAAGGTAATATGAATAATAGAAAAGAAAGAACATCTGAAATAGAGACGACAGAGATTAATTTAATGTCCAAACCAGTGATTACTTATTTGTATAAAGTAGAGGATTGGGGTGTTTTTGAGTTAGTTTTATTCAAGATGTTTTTATTTACTTTTAAAGCAGAACAAATTCATCAACTGTTACCATTAGCAGTTACCAGAACAGAAAAAGAAAGCCAGTTCCATGTCATAATGAAGTTTAAATCAGAAATTATTTTCTCAATTTTTTCTTATTTTGCTAATTTTAGACATCAAGTATGGGCGAAAGAAATTCTTGTTTTGGCTCGAGATATGTTGAAGAATCAAATGGATTTAACAAATAGTACCTGTCTTTTATTCTATGAGGGATGGTATCAGGTTATTTTTGAAGATCATAAAAAAGGATTGGAAACATGTCATCAAGCCATATCTATTTTCAGAATTTTAGAACAACCTAAGATGGAAAATACTTTCAAACATATTCTAAGAAATATTCGGAAAAACAAAGAGGAACCAGACGATTATTTTATGTTTGTCTAAAGCTATTACTCATTTTCCGTGTGTTATTCACAAAAACATGGTACACTGTGTAAGCTGAAAAATAAATTTAGGCAAGTGAAGGGTTCAAAATTTTTACTTGTTTAATTGAAGGATGTAGATTAAATGAGTACCAATTATTTTGTGAATTATCCCTTAGATGATTCGATTATTAAAGCGTTAGATGTTTTGAAATATACGAATCCAACCCAAGTTCAACAAGAAGTTATCCCGCTTTTATTAAGCAAAAAAGATGTGATTGTTAAATCACAAACCGGAAGTGGAAAAACAGCTGCTTTTGGTATCCCAATTTGTGAATTAGTTGATTGGGAAGAAAGAGCGCCACAAGCACTTATACTAACACCAACTAGAGAATTAGCAACCCAAATTAAAGAAGAAATTTTTAATATTGGTCGTTATAAACGAATCAAAGTTGAAGCTTTGTTTGGTAAAAGTTCTTACCAATCACAAGTTAAAAATTTAAACCAAAGAACTCATGTAGTCGTTGCGACACCAGGACGATTATTTGACCATATCGAAAGAGGATCAATTGATTTAAGTAAAATTAAAACAGTGATCATTGACGAAGCAGATGAAATGTTTGCGATGGGATTCATCGAACAAGTAGAGCAAATATTAAAAGAATTACCTAATAAAAGAACGACTGCCCTATTTTCAGCTACGATGCCAAAAAGCGTTGCGTCTCTAGCTGATCGATTTTTAAAGAATGCTCAAACAGTTGCAATCGAAACGAGTGAAGAGTCGAAGAAACGAATTTTCCAACAATTTGTTCGTGTGGAAGAAGAGACTAAGTTATCAACAATGAAAGATATTTTAGTTGTTGAAAATCCAGAAAGTAGTATTATTTTCTGTAATACTAAAATAATGGTTGATAAATTAACTTATGAGCTTCAAAAAGCAGGTGTTAAAATCGAAATGTTACACGGTGGGATGGAGCAGAGTGATCGTAGCTCTGTGATTCAAGACTTCAAACGTGGTTACTTTAGACATTTAGTTGCAACAGATGTAGCCGCGCGTGGGATTGATGTGGCGGATATTGGTTTAGTTGTAAACTATGATTTACCTGAAAAAACAGAAACTTATGTCCACAGAATTGGGCGTACTGCCAGATTTGAAAATAGTGGTAAAGCCTTATCATTAGTAAATTACCGTGATAAAGCTCAATTTAATGAAATTTTAAAATCTCAAGATAGACTGATTGAAGAAAGCTATCGTCCTTCAAAATCTATTGTTGATAAATACCGTATGGAATTTGATATGAAGCAAACTCAAAAACCAACGCTCAAAAAAGAAAAAGGTCATGATTTCAAAGATGATATCATGAAAATCCATATCAATGCTGGTAAAAAAACAAAAATGAGACCTGGAGATGTGGTGGGTGCATTATGTAATATTGAAGGAATGACTGGGGATGACATTGGAGTAATCAACTTAATGGATATCTCAACATTCGTAGAAATTTTAAATGGTAAAGGTGAAATGGTCTTAAAAACATTGCAATCAATGCCAATCAAAGGACGTATTCGTCGTGTGAGTCGTTCTAATGAAAGTAACTACGAAAAAGATTTAAGAAGAAATAACTAAAATGGCTGAAAGGAATTATTAAGTTAATTCCTTTTTTCTATTGCTTTAAATAATGAAAACGCATACAATTAGAATGTTATTTAAATTTTAGGAGGATGTATGAATGGAAGAAACGTTAGTTATTATTAAGCCAGATGGTGTAAGACAAAAAGTAGTTGGAGAAATTATTTCCCGTTTTGAACGTCGAGGTTTCGAAATTAAAGCGATGAAACATACTGTTTTAAAGGAAGAAGTTGTGATGGAGCACTACGCTCATTTAAAGACAAAACCTTTTTTTAGAGAAGTGGTAGATTTTATGATTTCTGGTCCAGTTGTTTGTATGATTTTAGAAGCAGAACACGGTATTGCTTCGGTTAGACAAATGGTTGGGGCGACAAATCCTCAAGACGCGTTACCGGGAACGATTCGAGCTGATTATGGTTTTATTTCAGGATCAAACATCATTCATGCATCTGATTGTAAAGAAGCGGCAGAAATCGAGATTAAGCGCTTTTTTGGTTAAAAATAATAGTAAGTATGAGACTGACTTTATTCTGTCAGTTTTTTTTATATCTTGAAGTAAACATCTTTTTCTTCACCTCTTTCAACATGAAGAAATTTTCATTTTTTTAATCTTCAAATAGATAGAAGAAGCAAGCTTAATCTAGTACACTGAAGAAAATATGGATTGATTGGAGTGAAAGATATGAGTAATTCATTTATTTTATTAGTGGAAGATGAAGAAAGTTTAGCTAGCTTTATTAAAACGGAGTTAAAATTTGAAGGCTACCAAGTGTTATGGGCTAAGAACGGTCAGGAAGCTTTGGAAGTATATGATAATAATAAAGAGAAAATAGAGATGATTTTACTAGATTGGATGTTACCTATATACGACGGTATTACTGTGGCTAGAAGAGTTAGAAAAAATAGTGATGTGCCGATTATTATGATGACAGCGAGAAATCAAACGACAGATATTGTTATTGGTTTAGATACTGGACTTGATGATTATTTAACCAAACCTTTTGAAATTGAAGAATTATTTGCTAGGATGCGAGTAATTGAGCGTCGATTAAAGAAGCAAGATAGACAGACACAAGCATTAACTTATGCAGGTATCACAATGGATATTGCTAAACATTTAATTCACCTAGAAAATGACAGTGTGGAACTAACGCCTAAAGAATTTGGGATTTTATTTGAATTAATGAAAGAGCCAGAAGTTGTTAAAACAAGAGATGAATTACTCAATGAGATCTGGGGGTATGAATATGACGGGCAAACAAATGTGGTAGATGTTTATATCAGAACGTTGAGAAATAAATTAGGAGCAGACACGTTTGGTCAAATGATCCAAACGGTTAGAGGTGTAGGATATGTGCTGAGGAATGATTCTAATGAATAAAAAAACAGCTCAATATCAGTTAACTAAGCAATTTATCAGTATTTTTTTAGGTGTTTTATTTGTTATGAATCTCTTTTTTTTAATGGCAGCTTCGACTTTTGTTTATGAATTTTTAGAAAATAAAGCAACTGGAGTTATAAGCAGCTTAAAAAAAGAATCTGGACAGAAAACAGATTGGGAATATAGTGTGGATAAATTTATCTCTGAAAAAGAGGATGATGCGTTGATCGTTCAAACAGCAGGAGGAGAAACCTTTTATTCAAAGGATAGCCAAAAAATATTTAAAAAACTCTATCATGGAAAAGCTATTCCTTTTTTAAAGCCTATTATTTTTAGTGAGGAAGGCGTTTATTTCGTTAAGAATCAAGAATTTGAAGATTTTAATGTTCAACTGGCAATTAGTGCAGAAACAGCGATTGAATTAGCTTTTGGGATGTTGATAATTGGTTTAGTTCTTAATTTATTTGCTGTTATTTTAGGTGGTTTTTTAATTTATTGGAGTGTTCAAAAGTGGAGTTTGAAGTTAAGTCAGATGGCAACAGAGATTAATGAGATAAATAGTCTAGGGAAAAAAATTTTAACAGTACCTAATGATCCAATTGAAATGACAGAAGTAGCTACTTCATTTAATCAATTATTAGTTGAGCAGAGAGAAGCTATGGAAAGAGAAAAACAGTTTGTTACTAATGCTTCTCACGATTTGAGAACACCTGTAGCAGCTATTCGTGGACATGTGCAATTAATCAAAAGACGTGGGGAAGCTCATCCTGAGATCATACCAGAATCAGTTGAATTTATCGATAAAGAATCTAAACGCTTAGAAAAATTAAGTAATCAACTATTAATTTTAGAAAAACAAGAAGTGAATACACCTAAAGAAACAATCAAACTATCAAGTGTCTTACTACATGAAGTGGAAAAACTAACGACTTTATATGAAAGAGAAATAATAAACAATATAGAACCAGAAATAAGGATTCAAGCTTACTCTGGTGATATGGAGCAGTTATTTCAAAATATAATTGAAAATGGAATAAAATACTCGCCTAAAGAGTCAACTATCCATGTCTCTTTAAAAGAAAAACAAGGGCAGATAATTTTTAGTGTTGCAGATGAAGGAATGGGGATTTCAGAGGAGAATAAAAAACGTATCTTTGATCGTTTTTACCGAGTAGATAACGCTAGGACAAGTAATATTGAGGGCTCTGGAATCGGTCTTTCTATTGTAAAAAAAATAATTCAACGATATGAAGGTAGGATTATTATAGAAGATAACTATCCAAAAGGAACAAACTTTGAATTTTATTTACCTAAGATGAAATAAAAATGAAGAAAACTTTATCTAGCATTTATCCAAACTTGATTTATTAGAAGCCTTCTCTTGGTAAGATAAGTGTATCAAAGAGAGCTAAATAAAACTTGAATGGAGAGAAAAAAATGAGAAAAATATTATTAGTAGGTATCAGCACATTGTTAGTAGGTGTTATGGCAGGATGTTCCCAAACAGAAGTGAAGAAACCTGTGACAGAGACATCACAAACTTCAAAAAATAAAACATCTGAAACAAATAATTCAACCAATCAAAAATCTTTAAGTGAAGTAAAAATCATTAGTTTAGAAGAGGCTCGTGATATTTATGAAAAAGCACATCCAAAAACAGATATTATCTCAATTCAACTTGATTCTCATAGAGGAGATTTCTTTTATAAGGTTGAAGGGATGGATGAGTCTAAAGAATATAAGATAAAATTTAATGCAGTAACTAAAGATATCAAAAAAGATAAATCAGAGAAATTGGACAAAGAAGATATTGGTCAAAACAAAGATAAAAAATTAGATTTAAAAGGTCTTAAATCAATAGATCAAGTAACAGAAATTGCTGAAAAAGAAGTGGCTGTAGGTAAAGTGCAAGAATGGAAATTAGAAAAGAAATTAGGTGTGATATTTTGGGAGGTTGAAGTGAAAGAGGGGCATAAAGAAACTAAAGTAAAAATAGATGCTAAAACAGGTAAAGTTTTAGAGAAGAAGCAAGACGATTAGAAAAATAAAAAATGAGTTGCTCCTTAATTTGCAAGATTTAAGGAGCAACTCATTTTTGCATAGATGTTGCTTGGAGTTAAGCGACTTTTTAATCACCTGATTGCTAAACGGGTTTAAAAAGTCAACTCCTACGACAACTTCACCCTTAAAAATCAAGCCAAAGAACAGCTTGTTTTTTAAGTGCTCCAGTTGCTTGGAGCTATACGACTTTTTAATCACCTGATTACCAAATGCTAATTCTTTTTTCTGGTGTTAGATACATTTCGTCTTCTTTTGTTATATTGTAAAGTTTATGGAAGGCTTCGAAATTTTTGACTTGGATGTTAGCTCGTAATTTATTTGGTCCGTGGACGTCTACTGCTAGTAGTAGATCTGTATATTGATCTTGTGCTTTGTGTCGCCAAACACGGGCCCAATTTTCAAATAACTCACGACCATTATAATCATCTTCTAATTGTGCGGCTTCTAATGCACAACTTAATCCACCAGCATCAGCAATATTTTCTGAGACAGTTAGCGTACCATTTACTTTCCCATTACCAAAAGGAATCTGATCAAATTGAGCAATCATTTTTTGTGTTAATTCTTCAAAATGGGCTAAATCTTTTTCAGTCCACCAATCATTTAGATTACCAAATTCATCAAATTTAGCACCGTTATTATCAAAGGCATGAGAAATTTCGTGAGCAATAACTGCACCAATCCCACCGTAATTTTGACTTCTCGTTTGTTTGAAATCATAGAAAGGTGCTTGGAGAATAGCAGCTGGAAAAACAATGACATTTTTTTGTGGATGATAATATGCGTTAACTGTATCAGCACTCATTTCCCATTCGTTTCGGTCTACTTTTGTATTGTATCGTTTAAAGTAATCCTCAAGAGTAATGCGGTTAAAAGTTGTGACATTATCAATTAAAGTACCGCCATTTTCTTTTGATTGAGTTTTAAATAACGAGTAAATAGCAGGAACTTTTTCTGGGAAACCAACTTGAATTCCTAACTCGTTTAGTTTTAAAATAGCTTTATCTTTTGTAGCTTGTTCTAGCCAATTATTTTTAGTTAAACGTTCTTGATAGATATGAATCATTTTTTTGATCATATCTTCTACATCATTTTTAGCTTTAATTCCAAAATAATTTTCCGCGTAGTACTGCCCAATTACTTGGTCAAATTGTCCAGTAGCAGTATAGAAATAAAGTTTTTCTGCTGAGATAATTTCTTTAGCACCAGACAAGGCAAGTTGATAGCGACTTGCTATTTTTCTGAATTCCTCGGTTAATAAAGAGCCAAGAGAACCTGTCTCACGAACTATCATCCAGTGTTTAAACTGAGTAAACGTTTCTGCTGTAATTATTTTTTTGATATTTTCAAAATAATCAGGTTCTGTGACAATCACTTCTTGAGGCACCTGTCCTAATAAAGAGGTGATTAATGTATCGAGATGAATATCTGAATGGTACTGCGCTATTTCTTTAAGGTTTCTTGGATTATATTCTTTTGTATAATCAGCGCTCTCTTCAGAACTTCGGATAAAAGGAACTAAACTCTCATCAAAAGCTATAGCGTCAGAAACAATGATACTGGCATCTTCTTTTGATTTACCTAGTAAAGATAGTAAATCAATCATCATTTTTTCGAAGGTAGAAATGAGTTCTTTTTTATTAGGGTGTTCGTCTGAATAGTAAGTTGTATCTGGTAATATGAGAGAAGTAGGAGCTAGAGAAACAGCGTAAGTGTCAGATTGTTTCATATCCGGGCTAACATAAATCCCAAAAGGCATCGGATAACTTGATAATGTCCATTCTGATAGCTGTGCATCAAAATCAGTTAAATTTTTTAAGGTTTCAATAGTTTCTAGGCGTTTTTTAAGAGGGTCAACACCTAATTTTTCACGTGTTTCATTATCAGAAACTAAACGATAAAAATCTGCAAAGGATTGAAGTTCTTTAGTTGTTGCTGGAATTTCACCTAAAGCAATTTTTTTAACATCTACCATGAGTAATTTTTCGATTTCATCATTTAGAACAGAAAAACTGTTAATAACAGGTTTATCATTGGGAATTTCTGCGGTTGTTAACCACTCTTCGTTGACGTATTCATAAAAATCTTTTTTTGCTAAATTGATATTTTTATCCATATAATCACTCCTTAACTATAGCTAGTATTATAAACTAGTTGCTAATATTTTAAAAATAAAACTAGTTATTTTGTTTAATAGTAATTGATTCCCATAGCTTTTTTTACTTCATCTAGGGTAATTGCAGCTTGAGATTCTGCTTTTAGACTACCTTTTTTTAAAATATCAAGGAGGTAATCCTCTTGATTTTCTAATTTGGCTCTTCTTTCTCTGATAGGACGTAAAGTATCCTGGAGAACATCATTTAGATAAAGTTTAAGTTTAACATCACCTAGACCACCTTGCTGATAATGTTCTTTTAATTGATTTATTTTTTCATGATCAGTTCCAAATACATCAAGATACTCAAAAACCATATTACCTTCGACTTGACCTGGATCATTAACATGAATATGATGTGGATCAGTGTACATTCCCATAATTTTTTGTTTGATAATTCCTTCATCATCTGAAAGATAGATTCCGTTATTTAGAGACTTACTCATTTTTCCTAAACCATCAAGACCTTTTAAACGTTCTTGATTTTTCTCTGGTAGAATAATTTCAGGTTCAACTAATGTCTCTGTGTGATAGATCCGATTAAAACTTCTGACAATTTCTTTTGTCTGTTCTAACATAGGTAACTGATCTCCACCAACGGGTACATGAGTGGCTTTAAACGCTGTAATATCAGCAGCTTGACTAACAGGATAAGTTAAAAAGCCAGCTGGCAAACTTGTTTCAAAATTTTTTTCTTTCATTTCAGTTTTTACTGTAGGATTCCGGTGTAATCTGGAAACGGTGACGAGATTTAAGTAATACATCATTAATTCTGAAAGTTGTGGAATTTTTGATTGGATAAAAACAGTTGATTTTACTGGATTAATCCCGACAGCTAAGTAATCCAGTAAAACCTCTTTTAAGTTATCCTGAATTTTTTTAGGATTGTCTGCATTGTCAGTTAAGGCTTGTTGATCAGCAATCATAATGAATTGTTCAGTATCAGGTAATTCTTGGATTGAAAGGCGATTCTTTAAAGAACCAACGTAATGTCCTAAATGTAGCTTTCCTGTAGGACGATCGCCTGTTAAATAGGTATGTGTCATTTTTCTTCCTCCTTAAAATAAAAAAACTCACCCTCCAAACGGCATAAAACCGATTGGAGGGTGAGTGATATCACGGTGCCACCTCAAAATTAACTCAAGTAGTTAAACAACTACGACTGGTAACGCAAAGACTGCGAATCTATCTACTAAATAATTGTTTCGATAGATCATTCAAAAGGCCATTCTCATGTTATTAGTACTAATTTACACCTGCCATTAGCTCTCTAAAAAAAATAAACATGATACTATTCTTTTTCAAAAATTTAAGCTTATAAAATTAAATACAGTATATGCCAATAAAAACTAAAAGGCAAATAGAATTATTTATATAAATTATTAGAATTATTTATATAAATTATTACATAAACCGATTGATTAAAAATATATAAGGCGTTAAAATGAATTTAAATAAATATGTGATATAAAACACAATTTGAAGGTAGAAAGGAGAATTATATGAATGTAGAGTGTTTCATTGAAGCAAGAAAAGCTAAAGGATTATCTCAAAGTGAATTAGCGGAAAATATCTGCACGCAAACAACATTAAGTCGCTTTGAGAATAATGGGCAAGTTCCTAATTTAAAAACATTGATTAAACTTTGTACGAGATTAGATGTTCCAATTGGTGATTTATTTCCTAAAGTGGGACTTAAAAATACAGAATTAGTAAAAAAAATGGATCAAATCGAATTTTATTTTATCACAAGTGAATATGAAAAAGCCCAAATTTTATTAGAATCATTAAGCATAAATTCTCAAGATGAAAGTGCTGAATTATTTTTGAGATATCTGTATTTAAAAGGTTTTTTAATGATTTTTAGAAATGAAGTTATCATGGATATTTTATTTACCTTTGATCAAATTTTACTAAATGAGGGTGGCAAGGAAAAACAAATCTTTCAGCTATTAGCTTATACAGGGATAGGCATGACTTATTCTAAAGAGAAGGATAATGAAAAGGCAGAATGTTATTTTAATAAAGTCGTGGAGCAAATTTATACGTGTTCAACTAATAGTGTTGAAGACATGTGGCGTGTACTGAATGTGGTTTTCCATTCTGGTGTATTTTACGCAGAAATCAATGAATTAGAAGCTAGTAACGCCTTACTTCGTTATGTTATCACTATATGTTCTGAAAATCATGTTACCTATTATCTGGCTAGAGCAGCTTTTCAATTGGTAATAAATGGTATCTCAGAAAAAAAAGAAACGACTGAAATTTTAGAGTTGTTATATGATGCGAGAGCCTATGCCAAGATTAATCGTAACGAAATTCTGCTAAAAAAAATCCATGAATTAGAAACTCAACTCAAGGAGAACTAAAAATGAGTGTTGCTAAAGATCAAATTCGTTTAATGGGAACAATCATTGATTTACAAATTAGTCATGATAATTCTAATCAACTACTGCAAGAAACCATTGAGGATTTAAAAAAGTATGAAAAAAGATACAGTGCAAATGATCCAAACTCTGAATTAATGAAAGTGAATCTGGAAGCAGGCAGAAAAAAAGTCAGCGTACACAAGGAGTTATATCAACTAATTAAACTAGGAAAAGAACATAGTGTCTATAAGGATAGCCTACTTAATATAGCAATTGGTCCTTTAGTACAAGCTTGGCGTATTGGTTTTGAGGATGCTAGAATTCCTAGTGATAGTGAAATCCAAAAATTATGTCAACTAATTAATCCTGAAAAAATAGTGTTGGATGATGTCACGCAAAGTGTTTACTTAGAAAAAGGAATGATGATTGATCTTGGCGCTTTAGCTAAAGGCTTTATCGGTGATTTAGTGCTTGAAAAATTAAAAAAACAGGGAGTAACATCAGCCTTAATAAATTTAGGAGGAAACATTTTAACATTGGGAGAATCGCCTAATAATAAACATTGGAAAATAGGGATAAGAAAACCAGGTGAATCTCGCAATACGTATGAGTGTATTTTAAAAATCAAAGATAAATCAGTGGTGACTTCTGGAATTTACGAACGAGTTCTAAAAAGCGGATCGAAAGAATATCATCATATTTTAAGCCCTGTAACTGGTTATCCTATGAAAACAGAAACTTTAAGCTTAACGATTATTTCGGACAAGTCAGTGGATGGTGAAATATGGAGCACTCGACTTTTTGGAAAAGATCCCAAAGAAATAATGGCAGAGATTAATCAAACACCATGTATTGAAGGGATTTTAATAACAGAGAAACAAACTTATTTAAGTCAATATATAAAAAATTATATAGTATAAAGGGAAGAGGATATATTAATGAAAAAAATGATCGGCTTAGTCGGAACTAACTCTGACAATTCAACTAACAGACAGTTATTACAATTTATGAAAGAGCACTTCAAAGGTGTGGCAGAGATTGAGATTGTGGAAATAAAAGATATCCCGTTGTTTAACAAACCAGCAAATAAGCAAGTACCAGAAATTGTTACTGAAATAGCAAAAAAAATTGAAGCAGCAGACGGTGTCATAATTAGTACACCAGAATATGATCATGCGGTTCCAGCTTCATTAATGAGTGCTTTGAATTGGTTGTCTTATCATATTTATCCATTTTTAGACAAACCAGTGATGATTACAGGTGCTTCATATGGCACATTAGGTTCATCACGTGCCCAACAACATTTACGACAAATGTTAGATTCACCAGAATTAAAAGCACGTATCATGCCTAGTTCAGAATTTTTATTGAGCCATTCATTACAAGCTTTTGATGAAGATAATCAGTTAAAAGATCAAATTCAAATTGAAAAATTAAATGGACTATTTAAAGATTTTATTATTTTTGTGGATATTATGAAACAGTTAGGCAACGCACACGAAATGAATAAAGAAACAGCAGAAAATTTTTCATGGGAACGCATTTAAGAGGAGGAAATCAAAATGAAATTAGTCGGAATTGTAGGATCTAATGCAGATCTTTCTTATAACAGAATTTTATTAAACTATATGGCAAAAGAGTTCAAGAATCTTGTGGAAATTGAAGTGTTAGAGATAAAAGATATTCCATTATTTAATCAAAGTGACGATCAAACCAATAGTACCTCGATTCAAAATTTAAATAAAAAAATATTAGAAGCAGATGGCGTGATCATTGCCACACCTGAGCATAATAGAAGTATTCCAGCTAGCCTAAAAAGTGTTTTGGAGTGGTTATCATTTAAAATTCATCCTTTAGAAGGTAAACCAGTGATGATTGTCGGGGCTTCTTATTATGATCAAGGCTCATCACGCGCACAACTAGATTTACGTCAGATTTTAGATGCTCCTGGTGTGAATGCGATGGTTTTACCTGGAAATGAATTTTTGCTCGGAAAAGTTAAACAAGCCTTTGATGAAGTTGGAAATTTAAAAGATCAAAAAACAAAGTCGTTTTTAGAAAGCTCGTTAACTAAATTTATTCAATTTGTCTCTCTTGTGACTAAATTAGAAGAAAAAGAGCCAGTCATTTTAGCATCAGAAGATTTAAATGCCACAGGGAAAGTTGAAACAACGATTGAAGGAATCGAAATGGCAGCTGAAGATTGGGTAGAGCAAGCTGCTGAAAAAGTCGGAGCAGCAGAGGGAAGTGATTACGTTAAATTAAATCGTGGTTTATTAACTGTAGATCAACTAAACTACTTCCTATCGTCAATGCCAATGGAGATCACTTATGCCGATGATAATAATCAATTTTTATACTATAATCATGTGTCATCTGCTGATGAAATGTTAGCCTCAAGACAACCGGAACAAGTGGGTAATCCTTTAGCCAATTGTCACCCAGAAGCTGCTCTTAAAGGTGTTGAATGGGTTATTCAACAACTAAGATCAGGCGCGACAGATTGTGTCCGAGTGAATGTTCCAACTCATGGACCTGATAAATTTGTGGTTCATAATTATCAAGCACTTCATGATGAAGAGGGAAAATATAAAGGAATCAATGAGTACATTTTAGATTTTAAACCAATTGTGGAATGGTACTTGAAACAAACAGGTCAGACATTAGTCGGTGATGTGGATGCTGTGTCTAGTGCTTCAAAAAAAGATGAAGAGGTTGATGCTGTATCTAGCGCCTCAGTAAAATAGTCTGAAGATAAAAAATCAACTTCTTGGGATAGCTAAAGCTAAAAA
>CAUQFM010000048.1:0-15897 GCA_963517295.1 uncultured Vagococcus sp. | reverse complement strand
AGAAACAAGCGAAACATCGTCAACAGAAGAAGTTTCGACAACAGAAACAACAGAAGAAAGTACAACAGAGCAAACAACAGATTCATCTGTAGCAGACTCATCGACAACAGAGTCGACAACAGAAGAATCAAGTACTGAATCTCAAACAACACCAGAATCTACAATCGAATCAAGTAAAACAGAAGAGTCTAAAAAGCCTGAAACATCAACAACAGCAACTAGCTCTAAAGAAAAACCAAAAGAAAAGCCAGCGCCGAAAGAACAAAAGGCAACAGAATCTGCACCAAAAGAAAGTGTTTTGATTACTGAAACGACTGATGTTGTCTTACCAGAAGATGAGGAAATCAGTAGCTTTGCATCAACTTCAGATATCAAATTTATCAAAAACCAAACAACAGAAGATTTTATTGAAAGTATTGGTGACAAAGCAAGAGAAATTGGTCAAGAGTACGATTTATATGCATCTGTTATGATTGCTCAAGCAATTCTTGAAACTGGTGCTGGGAATAGTGAATTAAGCCAAGCACCAAACCATAATTTATTTGGGATAAAGGGTGCTTATAAAGGTCAATCCGTTTCTTATAGTACAAGTGAAGATAATGGAAAAGGTAACCTTTATACAGTTCAAGCTGAATTCAGAAAATATCCAGGATATAAAGAATCATTTGAAGATTATGCCCAACTTTTAACAGATACTAAAAAAGGAAATGGGGATTTCTACAAAGGTACTTGGAAGAAAAATGCAAAAACTCATCAAGAAGCAACTAAATCTTTAACAGGTAAGTATGCAACTGATACTAGTTATGATCAAAAGTTAAATAAATTAATTGAAACATATGATTTAACTTTCTTCGATAAAAAATTAGATGGTGATGCTAAGATTCAAAATGTCTATTATGATGTTAAATCTGGAGACACAATTGATTCAATCGTTGCTGAAAAGAACATTGATAAGAAAAATTTCTTAGAGTGGAATAAAAAAATTCTGGATGCTAAGAAAGATTTAACTGATGGTCAAAGAGTTATCGTAGGACAAAGAAAAATTTCAAGTTATAAAATTAAAAATTTAAAATCAAAAGAAGTTAGTGACTTTATTATTCCTTTAAAAGATGGTTATAGTATCTCAAGTCCGTTTGGATCAAGAGGCGATGAACATCATAATGGAATAGATATGGCAGTTGCTGAAAATACTTTGATTTATGCTAGTTCAGATGGAAAAGTTGCAGCTAAGGGATTCCATCCTTCTGCAGGAAACTATGTTATCTTACAACATGAAAATGGGTTATATACAAGTTATTTCCATATGAATCGTTCAGCAGTTGCATTAGATGAAACAGTTAAAATGGGAGATATGATCGGTTACGTTGGTTCAACGGGAAATTCAACTGGTGCTCATTTACACTTTGCAATTAATACAGAACTTTGGTCAGGTTATGTTAACCCAGCCAACTACATGAATTTTAATTAGAATTTGTAAGAAGAAATGAAGCTAAAAGTATTCATTTCTTCTTTTTTTTGTTAAGATAGTAAAGAATAAAATAAGAAAGTGGCGATACTATGAAAGTACATAAAGCAGAAATCGTGATTAGTGCGGTTCAGCCAGAACAATATCCAAAAACAAAATTACCAGAAATTGCCTTAGCTGGGCGTTCAAATGTAGGGAAATCATCATTTATTAATACATTGATTAGTCGTAAAGGGCTAGCAAGAACATCAGGAAAACCAGGGAAAACACAAACGTTAAATTTCTATTTAATTGAAGAAGCACTACATTTTGTAGATGTGCCAGGTTATGGTTATGCTAAAGTTTCTAAAACAGAACGTGTTAAATGGGGCCAAATGATTGAGACTTATATTACAGAAAGAGAACAATTAAAAGCAGTTGTTTCTCTCGTTGATTTTCGTCACGACCCTTCTGAAGAGGATGCTCAAATGTATAATTTCTTAAAATATTATCAAATTCCAGTTATCGTTGTAGCAACTAAAAGTGATAAAATCAAGCGTAGTCAATGGAATAAGCATGAAGCAGCTATCAAAAGAAAATTAGTTTTTGATGCAACTGATGATTTTATTATCTTTTCTTCTGAAACAAAAGAAGGTAAAGATCAAGCTTGGGAAGCGATTGAAAGATTTTTATAAAATCATGGTGAAAAGGGCGTTTAGCTTTGAGCAATTGGAGAAACGTACCAACAATCCATGGGTTTGGGATTGATGATAGGTTTTGAAATTGCCGAAGAAGCTGCCATTTGAAGCTGAACAAAAAAATCATGGTGAAAAGGGCGTTTAGCTTTGAGCAATTGGAGAAACGTACCAACAATCCATGGGTTTGGGATTGATGATAGGTTTTGAAATTGCCGAAGAAGCTGCCATTTGAAGCTGAACAAAAAAAGCATGGTGAAAAGGGCGTTTAGCTTTAATTCATTAAGAGAATATACAAAAAAAGATGCCTAAAACTAGGCATCTTTTTCATTGTTTTTCATAGTAACAGTAGTATTTTTAATATCTACTGTAAATTGATTGTTTTTGTTAATTACTTTTTCATTTTCTTTTTTATCAGGATCAATTGCAAATTCTTCGAATAATTTCTCTAAGCTATCTTTTTTCTTAAATGTCATTCCCATGTTAATAACACATCCTTTTCTTTTTCTAATTGTACCACGTTTTCTTAAAAGTGTTAATTAGGATAGATGTATTGGTTGGGTTTAGAGCGATAGTCTTCAAAAGATGTTTCTTTTTCTAACACCCAATCTGCTAATGTTTTTCCGATTATGGGACCTGTTGTTAAACCAGAAGAACCTAAGCCGCTAGCAACAAGTAGTTGTGGCAAGGTATCAATTTCCCCAAAAAAAGGTGAGAAATCTGAAGTATAGGCTCTTGTTCCCACTCTACTACCGACAACAGTTGCATTTTCATCAATGGTTGAAATGAAATTTTGAGCCTCTTTTTTTAGTGTTCCAAGTAATTCATTATCTGGTGAAAGGTCATAATCTTTATCATTTTCGTGGGTCGCACCAATTAATATTTTACCATCGTCAAAAGGAATGATATCTGTTTCCCCGACTGGCATTAAAACAGGCCAGTTTTTCGTGTCAGATGTAATTTTTATTTCAATGAGTTGTCCTTTTTGAGGTCGGATATCCACATGAAAATCAAGGGGGCGAAGTAGGTCGCCAATCCAAGCACCACAAGCAAGGATTAGTTGATCAAAAATAAAAGTATCCTGATGTGTGATAACTTCCCACTGATTATTCTTATAAGAAATAGATTGAACAATATCTGAAATACTTTTATTTCCTAGTCTCACGACTTCTTTTTTTAAAAGTTGTGTTAAAGCAGCACCGTCAATCTTAGCGCCACCAGAAACAAAAAGGGCGTCATCTGTCATGTTAATATCAGCAATTCTTTCTTTAATTTCAGAGTAAGATAAATGATTAACATTTCCTATTTCTGGTGCGTCGATCTTTCTTGTTTCAGCTAATGTTTTTAATTTTTCAAGAAGAACAGGGGTGTTTTTGTAGAGTAATGTCCCAGTTTGTTGATAGACGTGATCTGTATTTTGATGTTCGCTTAGGTCATGAATCAGCGTTTGGTAGAATTTAGCCCCTTCTTTAGCTAAAAAATACCATTCTTTATTTCTTCTTTGAGATAACCAAGGTGAGATGATACCAGCCGCAGCAGATGTGGCTTGACCAACTCCGCTATCGATTAAAGTAACGTTTTGATTTTCTTTTGTAAGGTAGTAAGCAGCAGTGCTACCGACAATTCCTCCACCGATAATTCCAATTTTTTGGGTCATTTATATGTTCCTTTCTCTCAATAATAAAATAAGTATAACAAAAAAATAGAGCTGAGGCTGATTTAAATCTCAGTCTCAGTTCTATTTTTTTCAAATGGTTCAACGTGAACATCAATATCGAATATATTAAATTTTCTTTTTAAATCTTCTTCCATTTTATCAACGATTTGGTGACTTTGCTTAACAGTCCAATCAGGATCAACACGAACAGTCACATCTAAAAAGACATTAGCACCTAAATTCCTAGCTCTTAATACAGGAACTTCTTTAATCCCTTCGACTTTTAATATTTCCAATTTATATAAAATTAATTTTTCACGGTCAAACCCATCAGAAAGATAAAAAGTACTTTCTTTAAATATATCTAAAGCTGTTTTTAAGATAACAAAAGCAATCACTACAGCAGTTAAAGTATCAAGCCACGGTAAGTGAAATGCTGCTGTAAGAACGGCAATGGCAGCGCCTAAACTAGTTAACATATCACTAAAATTATCTTTGGATACAGCAATCAAAGAACTACTATTATATTTTTCACCAAGATTTTTATTGTAAAGATAGACAAAATACATAATAATCGCTGATCCGATCCCAACAACGGCAGCGATTGGATCAGGTTGTTGAATGTCATGATTAATTAATGATTTTACGGCCGTCACTAAAACTTCGATTCCGACAGCAAACATAATTAAAGAGGTTAAAAGACTAGCCACATTCTCCGCTTTCCAATGTCCGTAACGATGCTCATTGTCAGCTGGTTTTCTAGATAAACGTAATCCAATTAAAATCGCAATTGAAGCGATAGTGTCTGTAAAATTATTAAGCCCATCTGCAGATAGAGCTTTTGAGTTGGCGTAGCTACCTACACCTAACTTGAATGCAGCTAAGACTACGTAAGCTAAAATACTGATAAGAGCTCCTTTTTCAGCTTGTTTTAGTTCTGCACTTCTTTCTGTCATTGTTTGACTCACTCCCTTTTTATTAACTGAAATGAAAGTATATCAGATAGACCACCTTTTAGAATAGGTGGAAAAAAATAATTAAGCACTCCTAAAAATTAGTCATGGGCAAACAAAAAAACTCTGCTCTAGGCAAAGTTTAATTAATTAGAAGGATTAATTAGAATCCCATTAATATTATTAACTGTTGATAAATTAATACGTTCATTGTATGTGTTCTCTGTGCCGATTGTTGAAAAATTCAAATAAAGATCTTCTCCGTTATAAACAAGTTCAAAGAAATCAATTTCGGGATAAACTTTTCTTTCAGTATTGTTATAGATTACAACAAGAGCTCCTTTTTCAACATAAAGCATTGAAGTTAGAATTTCATTTGTTGCATCGATAATTGATATTTTTTTTCTAGCCATATCTTTTCACTTCCTTCTAAAACAGTTTATCATACAAAAATAGACTGTTTCAACTAAAAATAATAAAAAGTGAGTTTAATAAAACATTTGTTTTCTATGTAACGATCTATTGAAAAGAGAGTTCTGCGATTCGATTAAAGGCATCTTCTAAAATAACCATATCTTGAGTTGCTGCTAGTCGAATATAACCATCACCAGATTCACCAAAAGCTTTTCCTGGAATAACTAAAACTTTCTTTTCTTGAAGGAGCTTCATAGAGAAATCAACAGAATTTAATCCTGTTTTTGAAATATTAATAAAAGCATACATGCTACCTTTAACAGGATGTAGGGTCATAAAAGGAATTTCAGCTACACGTTTTCCCACATATTCCAAACGTTCTTTGAAGACAGTAACTACTTTAGGTACTAGATCTTCTGCATGGTTTAAGGCATAAATACCAGCTCTTTGAGAAGGGCTTGGTGCTGAGAAAGTAATGTCTTCATTTAATAATTTACAAGCTTTATTGATATATTCTGGTGCAATCATGTAACCAATTCTCCAACCAGTCATGGCAAATGCTTTAGAAAAACTACTAAAAGTAATGGTGTTATCAGGTGCAAATGTTGCCATTGGAGTAAAATCATCATAAAAATTAAAGGCTTCATAAACTTCATCTGAAAGGATAAAGAAGTTATGTTCAATTGCTAAATCAGCAATCTGTTTAAACGTTTCCTTTGAAAAAACAGCGCCAGTAGGATTATTAGGAGAGTTAATAATAATTGCTTTAGTTTTTGGCGTGATGGCCTTTTTGAGAATATCTAAATTAATTTGGAAACCATCTTCTTCATAAGTCGGAATGATAACGGGTGTTCCACCAGCTTCAATAACTTGAGTTTTATATGGTGAGAAGAAAGGTTCGTGAATAATGACTTCATCATCTTTATCCAGTAATACTTGTAAAGTTAAATACATTCCTTGTAGAGCACCAACCGAGGCTCTAACTTGTTCGGGTTTAAAATCTAGCTTGTACTGGCGTTGATAAAAATGTATCACTGCCTGGATAAATTCTTGGCTACCGTCAGATGCTGTATAGTGAGTATGACCTGCTTTAACGTCTTTAAAGGCAGCGTCAATAATAGTTGAGTCTGTAATTAAATCAGGATCACCGATTGATAGGTTTAATAAATCAGTCATTTGACTTGCCATTGTTGTAAAATCCATTAAAAGATTTTCAACGGGTTTTTGGTAAAATTTTGATAAGTAAGATTGATCCATGAATATCCTCCTTAGAATTTAATAATAAAAAACAAAGGTGTTTTAAACCTTTGTTCATCATTTTATAATACTTTACTTAAAAAGTCTTGTGTTCTGCTATTTTGAGGAGAATTAAAAACAGTATCTGGTGTTCCTTCTTCTTGAATAATACCATCTGCCATAAAAATGACACGATCAGCTACTTCTTTAGCAAATCCCATTTCATGGGTTACCACAACCATTGTCATACCATTTTTTGCTAAATCTTTCATAACAGTTAATACTTCACCAACCATCTCAGGATCAAGAGCAGAAGTTGGTTCATCAAAAAGCATGACATCGGGATTCATTGCTAAAGCACGGGCAATTGCCACACGTTGCTTTTGTCCACCAGATAGCTGAGAAGGAAAGCTAGTCGCTTTATCTTCCAAACCAACTTGATCTAATAAGGTTAAAGCATTTTTTTCAGCGATGTCTTTTGGTTCTCCTTTAACTTTAATTGGACTAATCGTCAAATTATCAAGAACGGATTTATGTGGGAAAAGGTTAAAACCTTGGAAAACCATTCCCATTTTTTGACGAAGTTCGTTGATATTTGTTTTTTGATCGGTTAAATTGATTCCCTCAAATTCGATTGTTCCGCTTGTAGGTTCTTCTAGCAAATTTAGACATCTAAGGAAAGTGCTTTTTCCACTTCCGGAAGGGCCGATGACAACCACAACCTCACCTTGTTTAACCGTAACGTTAAGTCCTTTTAATACTTCATTTTTATCGAATGTTTTAGTTAAGTTTTTTATTTTAATCATTTGATGCCATTCTCCTTTCAGCAACACCTAAAATTCTAGATAATGTAAATGTTAAGACAAAGTAAATCATTGAAACAATCACAATTGGTAAGAAGGGTTTGAAACTAGCTCCTTGAACAACGCCCCCTTGGAACATTAATTCAGAAACGCCAATGACAGAGACCACTGAGGATTCTTTGATAACTGTTACAAATTCATTACCTAAAGCAGGTAGAATATTTTTAATTGCCTGAGGAAAAACAATATCTTTCATGGCTTGGAATTGATTCATCCCAAGTGATCTTGCCGCTTCTGTTTGCCCATTATCAACGGCATTAATACCGGCACGAATGATTTCAGCAACGTAAGCTCCGCTATTTAAAGAAAGAGCTAAGCAACTAGCAGCCAGAGCGCTAAGATCAAGTCCGATGACATTTGAACCAAAGAACACTAAGAAAATTTGAACTAGAAGTGGTGTTCCACGAACGTATTCAATGTAAACTATTGCAATAATTTTTAGTAATTTATTTTTAGAAAGCTTCATTAATGCTAAAATGGCACCAATTACAGCACCGAATAGAACACCAACAAAAGCTAAAAAGACAGTATATGCTGTTCCTTTTAAATAAAATGAGCCATATTTTTTGAAGAATGACTCTTCGTTAAACATTAATTTGTAAGCTTCTTCTTTGTAACCAACCATCAATTTTTGATCTTTTATTTCTTTAATTGATTTATTGACCGAATCAGAAAAATCTGTTGAGTTTTTAGGTATAGCAACGGCTGTTTCTTTTGTTCCGTTCTTAAAAGACAAATCAGAAGCTATGGCGAATAAATCACTTTGAGCAACATAGGCTTCTGCAACAGGCCCTTCAATCACAGCACCATCAATTTTTTTATTTTGTAATTGTAAAATAATATCGGGTAAACGTTGTAGTGAAACGGTATCTGCATGTAGCTCATCATTTGATAATTCTTCTTGTGTCGATTGTTTTTGAGCCCCAACTTTCAATCCTTCAAAACTATTTATTGAGTTAAACTTGTCTTTATCATCTTTTCTGATGACAACTTTTTGATCAACTGTCATATAAGATTCTGAAAAATCAACTTCTTTAAGCCTTTCTGGAGTGGGAGACATACCAGAAATGATCATGTCGATTTTACCCGTTTTTAGAGCTCCGATTAAAGCATCAAAGCCATATTCTTCAACTTTTAACTTAACACCCATATCGTCAGCAATTTTTTGAGCGATATCAATATCAGTTCCGACGATTTTATCTTTACCATCTACGGTAGCATGGAATTCATAAGGTGCGTAGTCAGCAGATAAACCAACCGTTAAGACACCTTTATCTTGAACTTTTTTTAGTGTAGGATCAGTGTTTTCAGCATGAACAGAAGAAAGACTTGTTAAGCTGATTAAAAACATAATAATAATTGCTAATTTTTTTTGCCATTTTTTTATCATATAGTGCACTCCTTTTATTTATCAATGAATGAATTATACATTACTAGTTTTAAATATACAACATTAAAATGAATATTTGAATAAAAATATCGGAATAGCGTATATTTATTGCATAAAATATAAAAAATAACTATAATGATGAATAAATAAGGAGGATGAATATGAAAGAAACGCTAATTGTTAGAGGAGCACCTCAGGAATATATTTGTGAGTTAGGTGCTTGGAATAAACTTGAGGAACACTTAGAAAAAAGAGGGATTGCAAAGGTTCTTATTTTACACGGAAATGCTTCTTGGGTTGTGGGAGAGCAATTTTTTCCTAAATTAGAAAAAACAGAAAATTTTTTTCAACATTACAAAAATGAATGTACACTTGAAAATAAAGAATATTTTATTAAATTTATTCAAAAAAATGAAATAGATGGTGTGATTGCTTTAGGTGGGGGGAAAGTATTAGATTTGGGTAAATTAGTCGCTAGTGAACTTCATTTACCTTGTATTTGTTTACCGACCTTAGCTTCTACATGTGCAGCATATACGCCTTTAAGTGTTATCTATAATAAACAAGGTAAAATGGTAGATATGGTGTTTTTTTCTCAGGGAATCAGCTTAACCTTAGTTGATCCTAGTATTATTTTAAATTCACCCAAAGAATTATTAGTTGCGGGTATAGGAGATACACTAGCTAAATGGTATGAAGCAAATCCTGTGATTTCACAATTTAAAAATTATTCGGCAGAACTTGCTGTTGCGAAATTTGCTGCGAAAGAATGTTGTGATAACTTATTAACTAGTTCAGAAAAAGCTATTACTGACTTTGAAAATAAACAAGTAACAGAAGATTTTATTAAAATAGTGGAAACCAACATCTTACT
The DNA here is from genome assembly GCA_963517295.1 of uncultured Vagococcus sp. Taxonomy (GTDB): domain Bacteria; phylum Bacillota; class Bacilli; order Lactobacillales; family Vagococcaceae; genus Vagococcus. Next base: position 6,371 of record CAUQFM010000048.1, on the reverse strand, counting down.
TGCTGGAATGGTTGGAGGATTTGGTGACAAATACGGAAGAACATCAGGAGCGCATAGTATTCATGATGCATTAACTCATGTACCAGGAACTAAAAAATATTTACATGGAAATAAGGTCGCTTATGGTATTTTGGTTCAGCTTGTAATAGAAGAAAAAAATCAAGAAGTTGATAAATTAATTCCATTCTATAAAAAAATTGGTTTACCTTATCGCTTTTCTTCATTAGGAGTAACGCTGAATGATTTGGATTTGATAGCTGAAATAGCGAATGAAGATCCTTTGATGCATTTACTACCTCAGCATATAACACAAGAAAGCATCAAATCTGCCATGATTGAACTAGAAGAAAGAATCTAATATATTATTACTGTGGACAGATTCGAAAAATATATTTATTTTTGAATCTGTCTCTTTTTTGAAAACGTTGACAATTAAAAAAGGATTTGTTATGATTTGTTTGTTGATAAAATAAATAAACGGATGGATAGTAACATTGAGTTGGCTAAACCTGATTTTTCTAAAGCAGACGCTTTTTTGCGTATTTTTTAGAGAGATTGGGTTTTTTTCTTTTTAAAAGTCAAACTGCTTTAAAATCAAATTAAAGGAACAACAGTAATTAAATTTACTATTAATATATATGATGGAGGTAAGGAATAATGGGATTTAGAAAAGATTTTTTATGGGGTGGCGCGACAGCTGCTAACCAATGTGAAGGTGGCTATGATAAAGACGGTAGAGGATTAGCGAACGTTGATTTAGCACCAGTGGGGGAAGATCGTTTTCCAGTTATTACAGGAGAGATGAAGATGTTTAATTTTGATGATAATCATTTTTATCCAGCACAAAATGCAATTGATATGTACACTCATTACAAAGAAGATATTGCGTTATTTGGTGAAATGGGCTTTAAAACATACCGCTTATCGATTGCTTGGAGTCGTATTTTTCCTAAGGGAGACGAAACTGAGCCTAATGAAGCTGGACTTAAATTCTATGAAGATTTATTCAAAGAATGTCATAAACATGGTATCGAACCTTTAGTAACTATTACTCATTTTGATTGTCCGATGCACTTAGTTGAAAAATATGGAGCATGGAGAAGTCGTGAAATGGTAGGTTTCTACGAAAATCTATGTCATGCTATTTTCAATCGTTACAAAGGCCTAGTTAAATACTGGTTAACATTCAATGAAATCAATATGATTTTACACGCACCATTTATGGGAGCAGGACTTTATTTTGAAGAAGGCGAAAATAAAGAACAAGTTAAATATCAAGCGGCACATCATGAGTTACTCGCAAGTGCGATTGCTACTAAAATTGCTCACGAAGTAGATCCAGAAAATCAAGTGGGTTGTATGTTAGCTGCGGGAACTAACTATGCTTATACATGTAAACCAGAAGATGTTTGGGCGGCTAAAAAATCAGATCGTGAAAATTACTTCTTTATCGACGTACAATCACGAGGAGAATATCCAGCATATGCTCTAAAAGAAATGGAACGTAATGGTATTAATATCAAAATGGAAGACGGAGACAAAGCATTACTAAAAACTCATACAGTCGATTTTATTTCATTTTCATACTACTCATCACGTGTTCAAACAACAGATGCTAAACTTTTAGAACAAACAGCGGGGAACATATTTGCCTCAGTTAAAAATCCACATTTAGAAGCAAGTGAATGGGGCTGGCAAATTGATCCACTTGGCCTACGAGTGACTATGAATGATCTATATGATCGTTACCAAAAACCATTGTTTATTGTGGAAAATGGCTTAGGTGCAGTGGATACTCCTGATGAAAACGGCAATGTGATTGATGATTACCGTATTTCTTACTTGGCAGCTCATATTCAAGCCATGAAAGATGCTGTTGAGTTAGATGGTGTTGATTTATTAGGTTATACATCATGGGGATGTATTGATTTGGTAAGTGCTGGAACTGGTGAGATGAAAAAACGTTATGGCTTTATCTATGTCGATCGTGACAATGATGGTAACGGAACACTAAAACGTTCTAAAAAGAAATCTTTTGATTGGTATAAACAAGTTATTGCATCAAACGGTGAAGATTTAAGTAATAAGTAACTAATTGAAGAGGCTGATTGTAAAAAGCAGTCTCTTTTTCTATGGTAAAAAATAAAAGCGTTTACATAAAAGGGGTAATTAAAATGAAAAAATCAATTAAATTATTAGGAATTACGGCACTAACATTAACTTTATTCACAGCATGTACACCAAATAAAAAAACTGAGAAAACGACTAAAGAGAAACCAAAAGAAGAATTAACGCTGTATATTGTTAGGCATGGTAAAACAATGCTTAATACAACAGATCGTGTCCAAGGATGGTCAGATGCTGTGTTAACACCTGAAGGAGAAAAAGTAGTGACAGCTGCGGGAAAAGGAATGGAAGAAATTGAGTTCCAAAATGCTTATAGTAGTGACAGCGGTCGAGCAATGCAAACGGCGAATTTAATTTTAAAAGAAAATAAAACATCTTCAAAATTAGATCTTGAAACAGACCCAGGTTTAAGAGAATTTAACTTTGGAACGTATGAAGGTGATCTTAATCATACGATGTGGAACGATATCGCTAAACATCAAGGTGTCACACCAGAAGAGTTTTTGAAGAATATGTCACCTGAATCTTTTGCTAATAGTGTGGCAGAAATTGACAAAGAAAAGAATAAGGATGGCAAAAATTGGCCAGCTGAAGATTTTAAAACGATTACAGATCGGTTAACTAAATCGGTTGATAGTATCGTGGAAAAAGAAATGAAAGCAGATGGTAGTGGTAACGTTTTAGTGGTATCTCATGGATTAAGTATTTCTGCCTTATTAGATACCATGTTTGATGATTTCAAATTACCAGAAGGCGGGCTAAAAAATGCTAGCGTATCTGTGATTAAAGTCAAAAATGGGAAGTATACTTTAGAAAGTGTCAATGACACAAGTTATATTGAAAAAGGAAAAAAATAATATAATTTAATTGGAAATGAGGTTGTGACAGAAGTGTTCAGCTTCAAGAAATAAGAAGGAAATCACGAAAATTGCTTTTCAAATTTTTGTGATTTTCGGCTTATTTCCGAAGAAGCTACTTCTGTGACACCGTTTAGTTTGTAAAAAAGGGACCATGACGTATTTATGTCATAGTCCTATTTTTTTAAAAATTAAAATTAGATTAAAAAAAGATTGCTTAATTCTCATTTATGTAATAAGATTATTTCTATAGTTAATATTAGGGGGTTGTTTTTATGAGATATAAAAAATTAATTGGTTCAATCGTTATCTTGAGTTCAGTCGTACTTTTAGCTGCTTGCTCAGGTGGAGGAGAGAGTAAAAAGGAGAAAACAAAGAAAAATGCTACAACAGAAAAAGTAGCAAAATTTGGTATCCCACAAGAAGTAGCGAGTATTGATCCAGCTAAGGCAACAGATAAAGTGAGTTTTGGTGTACTGAACCAAATCTATGAAGGTTTTTACCGTATGGATAAAGACAATCGACCAGAACCAGCAGGAGCTAAAGAATTAGCCAAGGTAAGCGATGATGGTTTGACGTACACATTAACATTACGTGAAGAAGCAAAATGGAGTAATGGGGAACCGGTTTTAGCTAAAGATTATGTCTACGCTTGGCAACGTGTAGTTAATCCAGAAACAGCCTCAGAATATGCTTATTTAATTGAAAATGTGAAAAATGCAAAAGCTATTTCGGCTGGAGATAAAAAACCAGAAGAATTAGGAATAGAAGCAGTTAGTGATCATGAAATTAAGATTACACTAGACAATGCGATTCCTTATTTTGATTCATTATTAGCTTTTCCAACTTTTTTTCCATTAAATCAAAAAGCGGTTGAAGGTTTTGGTAAAGATTACGCTAATTCAAGTGAGAAAACAATCTACAATGGTCCGTTTGTCTTATCTGAGTTTGATGGCCCAGGTTCAGACATTGAATGGAAATATTTAAAAAATAAAGACTATTGGGATAAAGATAGTGTGAAGATTAATGAAATTCAAGCAACAGTTGTTAAAGAAGCTTCAACAGCTTTAAATCTATATGAAGATGGTCAGTTGGATGATGTGATTGTAACAGGTGAGTTAGCGAAACAATATCGTGAGGATCCTAACTTTAATGGAGAAAAAGATGGTCGTGTCATTTATATTGAACCGAATCGTGAAAGCAAAAAAGCACCATTTGATAATTTAAATTTCCGTAAAGCGTTGTACTACTCAGTAGATAACAAGGCAATCGTGGATACTATTTTAGGAGATGGTTCAGAACCAGTCGCAGGAATTGTTCCAAAGACGTTAGCAATGAATCCTGAAACGAAAAAAGATTTTGTTGAAGAGTCTGGAGAATACAAAACTTACGATGAGAAAAAAGCAAAAGAGTATTTAGAAAAAGCTAAAAAAGAATTAAACACAACAGAATTTAGTTTTGATATCTTAACGGATGATAATGAGTCAACCAAAAAATTAGCCGAATATTTACAAGGGGTATTTAAAGATAAATTAGGGGTTAAAACAACTGTTACACCAGTGACTAAACCCATTCGTTTAGATCGCACAACCAAAGGTGATTTTGATATGGTGGTAACAGGATGGGGAGCAGATTATAATGATGTGAGTTCATTCTTAGATTTATTTGAAACAGGAAATAGTTATAATAAAGGGAAATATACCAATAAAAACTATGACAAATTAATCCAAGATGCAAAAGTTGCTCATGCCACAGATGAAAAAGCTCGTTGGGCAGACTACCTAGCAGCTGAAAAAATTCTTTTAGAAGAAGATGCAGCGGTAATTCCAGTCTATCAAGTAGTTGAAGGACATTTAAGAAATCCTAATCTAACTGGATATATTGCACACAGTGCTGGTGCTTCTTACGAGTATAAATATTTAGAAATGAAAGAATAAAATAAGAAAAAAGTATGTCTAGCTAGTATTAATAAAGAAATAAAGAGAAAAGTTAGTGTCTTTTAAATTAAAAGATACCGATTTTTTTCTTTTTTCTATTACGTTTTAAGTAGCTTAAAAATAGTTGAATAATTGGAGGAAAAAAATGAAAGAAAAATTATTAGAACGATTTATTACGTATGTAAAACTAAATACGAGATCAGATGCAACGAGTCTGACTATTCCAACGACAAAATCTCAAGAGGAATTTGCTTTTATTTTAAAGGAAGAGTTGGAAAAAATGGGGTTATCAAAAATTAATTACAATGACAAAAATGGCTTTTTAACAGCCTATTTACCCAAAAATGCAGTTGATTATCCGAGTATTGGATTAATAGCCCATTTAGATACAGCTGATTTTAATGCAGAAAATATTTCTCCCTTGATTCATAAAAATTATGATGGTCAGGATATTTTGTTAAATGATGAGAAAAAGATTGAGATGAAAGTCAGCGAATTTCCTAATTTGAAAGACTATATTGGAGAAACATTAATTACTACTGATGGAACAACACTTTTGGGAGCGGACGACAAGGCGGGAATTGTGGAAATACTTGGTGCTGTTGATTACTTTATAGAAAATCCTAAAGAAGAACATGGTGATATTTGGGTAGCGTTTGGTCCAGATGAAGAAATTGGACAAGGAGCAGATCATTTTGATATTTCAGAATTCCCAGCAGATTTTGCTTACACCATAGATAGTGGTCGAGTGGGGCATTTCGAATACGAAACATTTAACGCTGCACAAGCAACGATTCAGATATCGGGGACTAGTGTTCACCCTGGAACAGCTTATGGAATGATGGTCAATGCTATTAAAGTGGGAAATTTAATCGATCAACGTTTACCACAAAATGAAGTTCCAGAAAAAACAAGAGCTAAAGAAGGCTTTTATTTGTTACATGATTTTACGGGGACGATTGATCAAGCTGAGATGACATATATTATTCGTGATCATGATAAAGCTACTTTTGAAAAACGAAAACAACATATCGATCAAATAGTCGAAACACTAAATCAAGAATTGGACCGCCCTCGAATTACGGTGACATTAAAAGATCAATATTATAATATGAAGGAAATTATTGAAAAAGATATGCGTTCGGTGGATATCGCTGTCAAAGCTATGAAAAAATTAAATATAGAACCTATTATTACGCCTTTTAGAGGGGGGACAGATGGATCTAAGATATCTTTTATGGGGTTACCAACACCAAATATTTTTACAGGTGGAGAAAATTTTCATGGACAGTATGAATTTATTACTTTAGAAGCTATGGAAACAGCAACAAAGACAATTATTGAAGTGATAAAAGAAAGTAAGGATGCTTAGAGAATATAGATAAGTTGTTCCACACGATGATTTGCTTTTAAAATTATTGTGTGGAACAATTTTTTTGTAATGGTAGGA
>CAUQFM010000047.1:0-16202 GCA_963517295.1 uncultured Vagococcus sp. | reverse complement strand
ACGTTTTTTTGAAATTAATTTATGTATTTACTTTGTATCTCCTTCAAAAATTGAGAGAAATCTGTTATCAAAAAATCAGGTGATAAAATAGTTATGGCATTACCGAATGATAATAAGTAGTTCATTAAAAAAGTTACTTCATCCGGATTAAACGTTCCGACTAGAAATGTTTGATTATTCTCAGTAATTAAATTTACTTGTGGGTACTGCCGATTTTTAAAAAGCTTAATACTATTTGTGTCAATCATTGTTTTAAAAGGGATTGTTTTAATTTGATGTTGGTATTTTTCTAATAAATGATTTGTTGTTTCGCTTAAACAAGATTGATCAGATAATCTAATTTCTTCAATAGCCTCGCAGCGAAATTTTCGGAAATCTTTTTTATCCATATCCCAACTAAGTAAATACCATTCCCCATAATTTAGAATGAGTTGTAGAGGCTGAACATGTCTTACTTCTTTTTTATACCGTGTATAGTCAAAGAAAATGACTTGTTTTTCCAAAATAACTTGAAAAATATTGTTTAGTAAGGGACAAGGCTCTGGTGTTTGGAACTGTTCTATAACGACTAATTGATCTAAATCATCACTAACTAAATGCTCTTTTTCGGGAACAATTGACAGCAATTTATTTTTTTATTCTGAATAAGATTGATCAAAAGGTGTATCATTTAAATTTTTAAATAGTTGTAGAGTTAAAAACAAGGAGTACCATTCATTTTGATTAAAATAAACAGGGGGTAAACTATTCTTTCTAAGAACGTGATACCCTCCGTACCGACCTTTGTCTACGGTAATAGGGGCACCAATTTCTTCCAGAGCTTCGATATCTCGGATAGCTGTGCGTTTAGAAATACCAAATTCAATCACTAAATCATTTAAATTAAATGTCTTTTTTTGATTAATAAAAAATAATTCGGCAATAAGTCGCTCATTTTTTTTCATTTTTTTCTCCCAAAGGTGACATCTTTTGTCACTTATTATTTTTATACTAAAAATATCACAAAATGAGAAAAGAGGAAATAAGATGAATGAAGTAAATTTTCAAACAAAAACTATTAAAGGTAAAAAAATTAGGACAGATAATCAGCATGTAGAAGAGATTGTTTCATTATGGATGGAAGTACCTCAAATGAATTTAATAGGAGAGCTTTATGCTGTTTACTATAATTATGAATCAGATCATCGAGGTAAATATGATTTACTTATAGGTAGTGAAACGAATCAATTAATAGAGAGTGTTGATTTATTGAAGGGAAATTACCTAGTAATCAATGTGGATAAAGGAACACCGGAATTAATTGGAAAAACATGGCAAACTATTTGGTCAGATCAAGATATTTATCAAAAAAGAGCCTTTACTACAGACTTTGAATGCTATTTAGCAGATGGTAGTGCAAAAATTTATTTAGCAATAAAGTGAATCAAGTTGACAAATGTTAGAAAATGATTAATAATACTCTTAACATATTTTAATAAATTAAAAACTGTGACGGGATAAGTAAAGTAAGCAGCGATTTAAAGAGAGCTCATGTTGGTGGAAATTGAGTAATTGACGTTATTTGAAAATGGTCCTTGAGTTTCATTGAAGGTGAGTTGATTAACAAACCGACAACGGGTTCGCCCGATAAAGCGATAGGAATCGGTATTTGGTTCTGAAACTAGAGGTGGAAAAAATTATTTTCCATGAACTAAGGTGGTAACACGAAGCTCAAGCTTTCGTCCTTTACGGGATGGGGGCTTTTTTTGTCTATTAAAATATAAAAAGGAGGAAATTATCATGTCAGAAATCACAAAAATTCAATCATATATTAAAGAAAGTTTACCAACGTATCAAGCCTTAGCCTTAGATATTCATGCTCATCCAGAAGTGAGTAATTATGAATTTTATTCGTCAGAAGTCTTAGTAAAACAATTAAAAGAAGAAGGGTTTGAGGTAACATATGATGTTGCAGGGCATCGAACGGGATTTGATGCTAGGTACAAGTCCGATAAAGAAGGTCCGACATTAGTATTTTTGGCTGAATATGATGCATTACCTGGTATTGGACACGCGTGTGGGCATAATTTGTTTGGAACAACGTCTGTTTTAGCGGCTAGTGCATTGAAGCAAGTAATTGATGAAGTGGGCGGAGAGATTAGAGTCTATGGAACACCAGGAGAAGAAGGCGGAGAAAACGGTTCTGCTAAAGGAAGCTTTGTTAGAGAGGGATTTTTCAAAGATGTAGATGCAGCTCTTTGTGTTCATCCTTCTTACAAGTACGCTCGAACAACATCTTCTCTGGCAAATGATCCTGTAGATATTAAATTTTATGGACGTGCCTCTCATGCTTCTGCCGCGCCAGAAAAAGGAATCAATGCTCTAGATGCCGTGATCCAAACCTATAATGCGATTAATGCTTTAAGGGAACATTTGCCAACAGATGTGAGAATTCATGGAGTTATTACAGATGGTGGTGTCGCAGCAAACGTAGTCCCTGAATTTGCATCCGCAAGATTTTATTTAAGAGCTGCCACACGAACTACTTTGAATGAAGTGTATCAAAAAGTAGAGAATATTGTGAAAGGATCAGCACTTCAAACAGGATGTACTTATGAATTTGGTTTATTTCAAAATTCTGTGGATGATACGATTGTAACACCTAGCTTTGATGATGTTTTTTTTGAAGAAATTAGAACGTTAAATATTAGAGAAGAGGAAATTGAGTTGACTGAACCAACAAGTTTAGGATCGACAGATGTTGGTAATGTGAGCCAAGTGATTCCAACCATTCAACCGACTGTTTCAATTTCTGATGTGTATATAGCTGGACATAGCATTGAATTTAAAGAAGCTTCTCGTAGCGAAAAAGGATTGAAATCGATTGGCATTGGTGCAGAATTATTAGCTAGAACTGCCTTAAAATTAATTTTAGATAAATCTTTATTAAAAAACATACAAAAAGAACATTCTAGATCTTTATTAAAATAATAAAACGTGATTATTTTCTTTTTATATTTTTTTGTCTTTTTAAAAGACAACAAATAAAAATTATATCCTCTGAAAAAAAGTATACTATTAGTTGTAAGGGAAATGATATTTAAATCGTTAGGAGATAAATATCAATAAAAATATCATAGAAACATTTTTTGAGTAGGGAATACAGGGGACAAAAAATAGTTAATCTGATATTTAAAAAAAGAATTCACACTGCCTATTCAGAGGTGGTGTCTTTTTTTTATAACTGATATAAAATGAAAATAATGATATGATTAAAAGACAAAAACAGATTAGAATTCCAGAAAAATCTGATATATTAGGAATTGAAAGGAAGTATGAATATGGACACACAAAAGGCGATGGATAAAATTAATGCTTTTAGAGAAGAAAGAGATTGGCGCCAATTTCATAATGAAAAAGATCTAGCTATCTCTATTTCACTTGAAGCAAATGAATTATTAGAGATTTATCAATGGCGAGACTCTGGTGTTGCTAATCTTGACCGAGAGCATTTAAAAGAAGAGCTTGCAGACGTGTTAATTTATTCTTATATGATGGCAGATAATTTAGGTTTTGATATTAATCAAATTATTGAAGAAAAAATCGTGAAAAATGCCATAAAGTATCCTGTTGAAAAATGCTTAGAAAAAAATAAACAAAAGAAAAAAAGTTAAAAATGACTTGTTTTTTTATTATAAAAAACAGCCTTTAAAAGATACTTATTTCAATTTATAATCTACCTATAATAAAAAAGATGCTGTTTCTTATTTTAAATAAGTGAGCGTGAAAATAAAAAAGTGAGCTGATAATTACTTATTTCTTTATTTTTGTTGAGTACATAAAAAAATAAAGAAATAAAAAATAATCGTTATTTAATGAATGACTGGAAATTATTAATAGCTTATTAGGGATTTAGTATGGTAAATTAGTAGATACTGTTAAGTAACTTTGTGGATTTTATAAAAATAAAAGGAGGGTGTTTTTAAGTAGTATCAAAGGGGATAATTTTTATACAGAAAAATTAGTAACAAGGGGAAAAAAATGAAATTATTAAATAAACATGAACAAAAGGTACCTTTAGAAATAGGGGTGTTTATTTTGTTGTCTTTTTGCGCGCTACAAAATGTGTTGCTCCATAATAGTGTAAGTTTAGAGGTTTTTATTTTTGCAAATATCATCTCGCTAATGGGTATTACTTTAGGTTTTATAGGTTCATCAGCGATGATTTTGAGTTCTAATATTATTATTGTATCAGTTAGCTTATTTTTATTATTTTTTCAACCAATCATTATGATAGTACCGTTGAAATTGTTTTTTGTGCTAAGTATACCTATCTACAGTTTTATCTCATATGAAGTTAGCCGTTCAATAATGATGAGAAAAAAGGTGATTTCTAGTAGAGAAGATATAGCACGTTATTTGAAGAATACTGATGGGGTAACTGGTCTAAGGTCAGAGTATTCTTTTTATAAAAAATATGAGCAATTTACTCAATCTATGTTGATTCATCAATTTGATGATGAACGTCAACTAGGATTGGTAATGTTTCAAGTTGCCTTTTTTGAACAATATGTATACCAAGATGAACGAGCAACAGAAGGTATATTAAGAAGAATAACTGAAACATTGGTGTACACGCGATATCCAGAAGAGTTGTTTTTCTATTTAGGGAAAGGCGTTTTTATTACTTTATCTACTATGAACCAAAATGAACAAGAAATCGCTCTATGGAAAAAAAAGAATGCTGTTACACAAATACAAATGAGTCAAATTCCTTATTATGGGCAAGAAACTACCCATGATTTAACGATAAAAATGGGTGAACTCATTATTTCCACAAATGACTTGTTAACTGAAGAACAAGCATTAAGTCAATTGTACCGTCGCTCTGAAGCAGATTTATCTGCGGAATATATTGTTTAAGGAGAATGCTTATGAATAGTATCGGTTATTTATTTTTAAAGTTAAGTCATATTATGACAAGTATATTTTTTGTTGTCTCTATTCTTTTATTTAGTGCTTTAATCTTAATTAAAACAAGGGTGTGGAAACATTTCAAAAGGAGAAATTATTAGTGGGAAAACTATTAATTATTTTTGCCTTAATCTCTATTTGGTTGTCTGTAGGGATTACGATTATTATATTATTTGGGGCGGTTAAATACTTACTAAAACTACTAAAATCACCTAAGAATGAAACCTTGCCGCTAAAGGAAACGCCTGTTGTGACCATTATAGTTCCTGCGCATAATGAAGAGTTGGTCATTGCAGATACGGTTAAGTCGCTTCTTAATCTAAATTATCCTAAAGAATGCTTAGAGATTAGAATTGTGGCAGATAATTGTACGGACCAAACGTATAAAGTGGTTAATGACGTTATCAAACAGAGTAGATTAAAAGATATAAATATAGAAGTTATAAATCGTAAAGGAACTGGTGGTAAAGCGGGTGTTTTAAACGATATGTTAAAAGAAGCGCAAGGTGAATGGATTTGTGTATATGATGCGGATGCTATGCCAGAAAGAAATGCTCTTTATTTTCTGATACAAAAAGCTTTAGAGGATAAAGAAAACTACGGAGCTGTTTTTGGCAGAAATAAGACAAGAAATTATAAACAAAATTTTTTAACGCGTTGTATTAATCTAGAGATTGTCACCACACAACGTATTCACCATACTGGTATGTGGGAGTTATTTAAAATTGGTCGAATTCCTGGTACGAATTTTATTATCAAAACCGATTTGGTTAAAGAAATTGGTGGTTGGGATAACGGGGCTTTGACAGAAGATACAGCTATTTCATTTAAAATTATGGAAAGTGGTAAGTTAATTGCTTTAGCACCTCATTCTGAAGCGTTTCAGCAAGAACCTGAAACCCTAAAGGCCTATTATTATCAAAGAAAAAGATGGGCAAAGGGAAATTACGAGGTTATTTTAGAAAATTTTAAACATCTTTTTGATCGAAGTAACTGGCGTATTAAGTTAGAAATTTTATATTATACAAGTACTTTTTTCTGGTTTAATGTCTCTATATTAGTTTCTAATTTTTTGTTTTTAAGTAATTTGGTAGCAATTTTTATCCGTTTCTTTGATCCAACGTTTATGATACCTTTTACTTTTGGTGGTTCTAATCGGCAAATAGCAGCTGTACTATTGGTTAATTGGGGCTTGATGTTTATGATTTATTTATTGCAGATAAACATTGCTCTAGTAAGTCAATATGGGCAAGGTACAACAGAGAATATAGTCTATTCCATTGTTTCTTATTTTACATACGCACAATTTTTTATTGTGATAGCAACGGGCGCTTTCTTCTCTATAATTGTTGATAAATTATTAAAACGTGATGGTTCAGTTTGGTATAAAACACAGCGTTTTAACGATTAGAATAGGAGAAAAAATGAAGAAGAAACCTGTATTAGTTTGGTTTATTTTTGGCGTGTCCTTAATCGGCTATATTGCGGTATTACTAATGAGTATTCAAACGAATGACATTGATCAAGAAGAAAAGATGTTTCATGATTGGTATGATTCTTATGTATTGAAAAATAAATACGGCTCTTTTGTTAATACATCTAACATTAAAAAATCCCCAATTGCTCTTTCTGAAGGTCAAGGTTACGGACTTGTTATCACAGTGTTAGCTGGAGAAAAAGGATATGCCAATGAAGAACAATTTAATGAGCTATTAACTTATTATGATCATTTCAAGGTGTCAGAAATGAATAGTTTGATGAAATGGAAACAAGAAATAATCAATGGAAAATGGCAATCAGTGGATAATAACAATGCAACTGATGGTGATTTAGATATTGCGTATGCTTTATTTAAAGCAGCCGAAGTTTGGCCAAACTCAAAAATAAACTATCAAAAAAAAGCATTAACAATCTTAGATAGTATTAAAAAACATAATTATAATGAAAAAACAAAGGTTTTAACAGTAGGAAATTGGGCAACAAATTCAAAATTTTATGCTAATCTATTTCGACCATCAGATGTGATGCCACTTTATTTTGATCTTTTTTTTGAAAAAACAGATGATTTGTTTTGGTCAAAAATCAAGAAAAATTCACTAGAGTTGTTGACTGAATTAAGTGAAGATAGCCAATCAGGTCTTATTCCGGATTTTGCCTGGATTGGTAAAAACGGTATTAAACCAGCTAAATCAAAAGATGTGACGGCTGAAACAGATGGTGATTATGGCTATAATTCGTTACGAATACCTTTAAGGTTAGCTAAGTCGGAAGATGAAAAAGCAAAAGAAGTAACCTATAAATTATTAACTTTTTTTGCTAATCAAGATCAAGTTAAATCAGGTTACTCTTTAGAAGGAAAACCACTTACTGATTATCCCTCAGTTAGTTATTCAGCGCCATTATTATTAGCGAGTGAAAATCAATCAGAATTTTCTGGTGTGTTTTCAGATGCAAGTTGGGTGATGTATGAGCCGATTACAGGTGAAAATTATTATGGTGATAGTTTAAAAATTTTAGCTGTTTTGCAATTAAAATAATGAAAAAAAGTTTAGCTACTCCCAATCGGGATAGCTAAACTTTTTTTGTTATAGTTGACATATAACGAATATCGTTATACTATGTATATAACAAAAGAGGTGATGACATGATTATTGAAATAGATATGGTAAGTGAAAAACCAATTTACACACAACTTGTGTATCAAATAAAATTAGGTCTTGTTAAGGGTGAATTACATGCAGGGGATAGCTTACCAAGTGTAAGAAGTTTAGCTGGGGATATTGGAATTAATTTACATACAGTTAATAAAGCCTATAAAGTTTTGGTTGGAGAAGGAGTAGTGACACAAGTCAAAAAAGGTTATGAAATTTCTCAAGAGACACCACCAAAAATTAGTGAGACGTATAAAGAAGAGTTTAAAGAAAAACTATTTGATTTAATGATTGATGCTAACGTATTTGACATCGATGTGGATACCTTGTTAGAAGAGATGAAGGAAAACTTAAAAGGAGATGAGCAAAATGATTAATTTGATACAGTTAATAATTTTAAATGTGATGATTGGTTTATTACTGGGCATAACACCATTTATTAGCATGGAAAGTATGCCTTTTGGTATCAGTTTACCCATTAACAATCAAACGAGAGACATGATTAAACACCAAAAAAAAGGGTATTTAATCTTAAATATTGGAATTAGCTTAATCTTAACTTTAGTTATCATAACTATTTGGATGACTCAAAAAGAGTTGGATTTAGAAAAATTAATTTATATTAGTATTGGCGGTTTATTCATTCAAATGTTTATTTCATTATTTGCTTATGTGATGAAAAATAAACAATTAAAAACATACAAAGAAGTATTAGTAAGCGATCAAGTACAAGAAAAAAAAGTATTAGTAGATTTATCTTTTAGAGAAGAAAAAATAATATTTCCAACTAGTTACTTAGTAGCGTTGAACTGTATTTTTATTATTCTTACAGTAGGTTATACGGTGCTACATTATCAAGAAATTCCAGAAACATTTGTAACGAAATGGGATGCTAGTATGAATCCTGTCCAATGGAGTCAAAAAAGTTGGGCATCAGTGTTGGCAATTCCTGCTATGCAACTTTTTATTACCTTTGTTATGGGAGTAGCTAACTATTCATTTTTAAAAGCAAAGCAACAGATTGATGTGAATCACCCAGAACAATCTGTCGCTCAAAATAAAGCGTTTAGAAAAAAATCATCTCTAATGAATTTTGTTATTTCAAGTATGATTCAAATTTTACTAATGTTCGTTCAATTGTCTACAGTGTTTCAATTAATCACACCACAAATGCTGATGATCCTATCAATTATATTTACGATTTTATTACTTGCTTTAGTCTTATGGTTGTCCTTTGTTTATGGTCAAAGAGGAAGTCGGTTGAAAAAAGTAGCTAAATCAACGGAAAAAATAGATCTTCATCACATGACACGGACATTTGATGAAGATAGTCACTGGAAATGGGGTTTGGTTTATTTTAATCCTAAAGATCCATCTGTCTGGGTTGAAAAGCGAATGGGTATCGGTATTACAATGAATTTCGCTAGATGGCAGACTTGGGTGTTTATGCTGAGTATAATAATCTTACCTATCATTATTGTATTATTAATGAGTTAAAACAGCGTGGTGAAAAAAGCGTTCAACTCCTGTTGATTGGAACAGACTTTTTATTCCCTGACTAGTAAAGAATATTCGTATAAATAAGGGGCTGTGACATAAGTAAGTCATGGCCTCTTGTTTACAAACTAAACGGCGTCACAGAAGTAGCTTCAATAAATAAGCCGAAAATCACAAAAATTTGAAAAGCAATTTTCGTGATTTCCTTCTTATTTATTGAAGCTGAACACTTCTGTCACAGCCTCTTATTTTTTTATAGTAATGAAATCTTTCCTTTACAGGCAGTAATTGTTTCTTCATCCCAAAGCGATACTTGAACTTCACCGATATGAGCTTTTTCTAAAAGTAACATGCACATGCGACTTTGCCCGATACCACCACCAATTGTTAATGGTAGTTCTTGATTAATAACTTGTTGATGGTAAGGATATTTTAATCGTGCATTAGCATTGGCTTTTTCAAGTTGTTCAAGTAACGCTTGATCATCTACACGAATCCCCATACTAGATAATTCCATAGCACATTCTAGAGGTTCGTGCCAAAAAAGTAAATCCCCATTTAGTGACCAATCATCGTAATCAGGTGAGCGGTTATCATGAGGTTGTCCATTTTTAAGAAGGTCCCCAATTTGTAAAATAAAAGTAGTTGGATGCTCTTTGACATAAGACTGTTCTCTTTCTTTAGAGGTTAAAGTAGGATATAAATCAGCTAACTCTTGGCTAGTAATAAATGAAATTTTCGTATCAATAGAAGTATGAACACTTGGGTATTTAGTATGTAGACGACTTGCTGTTTCAGACATTGCATTAACTAAGCCTTGAACTGTTTCTTTTAAATAATCCATTGTTCGCTGTTCCTTAGTGATAACCCGTTCCCAATCCCATTGATCCACATAAATTGAGTGTAAATTATCTAATTCTTCATCACGTCTGATGGCATTCATATCGGCATAAAGCCCATTTCCAGAATGAAAATCGTATTGTTTTAAAGCCACTCGTTTCCATTTTGCTAAAGAATGAACGACTTCTCCGTTATCATTTAGAGCAGGTACGTCAAAAGTAACTGGGCGCTCGCTTCCGCTTAAATTATCATTTAGTCCTGAACGTTCATCGACAAATAAGGGTGCTGAGACACGTTTTAATTTTAAGCTACCAGTTAAAGCTTCTTCAAAACAACGTTTGATAAAGCCAATAGCTGTTTGTGTATCGTAGATATTTAATGTAGATTGATAATTTTTTGGAACAATCGTTTTTTCCATCGCTAATAACAACTCCTCTAATATTTTTACTGATTATTGTATCATACAATATGTTATTCTAAAAAGAAGTTTTGATTTATTCCATTAATTTGGTTGATTTTAAAAAGAAAAACGCTATAATTGATATTGAGTTTCATTATCATTTAGTAACGAGTGTGTTTTTTTAACCATCCTTGTTAAGAAATGATCATGTAATAATAAGGGGGAGTTATCATGTGGAAAAAATTTATATCGTTGTTAGGTTTAAGTTTAGTGGCGGTTTTATTAGTAAGTTGTCAATCAGGAAGTCAAACTGAACAAGAAAAGACAACTAAAGTAGTGGAAACAGAGATGGGAAAAGTGGAGGTACCAACTAAACCAAAAAAAATATTAGTTAATTGGTATGTTCATGATGTTGTTTCTTTAGGTGTGACACCAGTTGGTTATCAAGGATGGGCACAAGAAGCAATGCCTAAATATAAAGAAATGAAAGAAATTCCAGCAATTGAGAAATGGGAAAAGGAAGAATTGCTTTCTTATGAACCTGATTTGATTATTTCTTATGATAAAGAAGACTTCAAAAAGTTTTCTAAAATTGCACCAGTGATTGTTATCTCAGAAAAAATGACTTCAGAAGAGCGTTTAAAATTTCTGGGAGAGATATTAGGAAAAGAAAAAGAAGCAGAAGAAATCATTAAAGAGTTTAATCAAAAATTAGCTAAATCAAAAGAATCATTTGCAAAAGAAGAATTTAAAGGGAAGACATTTAGCATCTTTGAGGATTGGGGTAGCGGTTCATATGGTATCTATTATGAAACTGGTTCTCGTGGTGGGAAATTATTATATGATTATATTGGTTTAACATATCCAGATAAACTAAAAGAACTTATAGAAAAATCATCTCAAAAAAGAGAAGCTTTGTCTTATGAAGTAGCAGCTGATTATTTTGGCGATTATGTTATTTGGTTCTTACAACCAGGCTTTAAAGAATCAGAATTCCAAAAAACTAAAATTTGGGAAACGACTTCTGCTGTGAAGGAAAACCATGTATTGGTTGTGCCAGGCGATTTAAATGGTTTATTTTTCTATTCAGATGTTTTAAGTATGAGTCATCAGTTAGATTATTTTACAAGTAATTTTGATAAGTTAGTACAGAAATAAAAAATTAGGTTGCTATCTTGCGTTATAAAGAAGCAACCTCTTTTTTGAGGGGATGGTAAGGTGGAAGCGACTAAAAAAAACAAAGGATCAGCAAATTTTATTTTTTATATGACAATTGGTTTATTTTTATTGGTACTGGTTTGTTTTCTTTCTATTTCTTATGGCGCAGCAGAAATGACATTAAAAACAGCATGGCAGGCTATTTTTTCTTTTGATTCTAATGTAACAGAGCACCAAACAATCATGACCTTGCGTTTGCCAAGAACAGTCGCAGACATCATTGTCGGAGCTAGTTTAGCTGTTTGTGGGGCAATTATGCAAGGGACAACTAAAAATCCGTTAGCAGATTCTGGGCTGATGGGAATTAGTTCAGGTGCAACTTTTTCAATGGCGGTAGTCTTAGCGTTATTTCCTTACTTTAGTTATTTTCAAATGTTATTAATTTCTTTTGTCGGAGCGAGTTTGACGACAGCTTTAACTTATTTTGTGGCTTCTTCTGGTAAGAGAGGGATGACACCACAGAGATTAGTCTTAGCGGGGATTTCGATTTCGATGTTATTTGGAGCGATGAGCAGTTACTTCTCGATTAAATATAAACTAGGTCATGCGTTAATGTATTTTACTGCAGGAGGAACAGCGGGCGCTAAGTGGCATGAGCTTTTAATTATTATTCCTTTTTGTTTGGTTGGTTTAGTGCTATCTGTCATATTATCTCCATCAGTTACAATGCTTAGTTTAGGAGAAGATGTAGCAGTTGGATTAGGCTTAAATATTAAGCGAGTAAAACTTCTTTCTACTATTATTGTTCTTATTTTAACTGGGCTTTCTGTTGTTGTTATTGGTCCTGTTAGTTTTGTGGGATTAATTGTTCCTCACATTGTTCGTTACTTTGTGGGAGTTGATTATCGGTATATTATTCCAGCGAGTATTTTATATGGAGCTGTGTTCACAGTTGCTGCTGATGTTATTGGACGAGTAATAAATCGTCCTTTTGAAACGCCGATTGGTATTATTTTTTCTTTAATTGGTGTTCCGTTCTTCTTATATTTAGTGAGAAAAGAAGGGCGTGAATTTTAATGAAAAAAAATATAAATAAAAAAATAATTATTTTAATTATTTTGATTGGCTTAACGTTTATTATAAGCGTTCTAAGTATTAATTCGGGAAAAATGAGTGTTTCACCAGCCGATGTTTGGCAAGTTATCTTAGGAAACGGTACGGCACAGCAAAAGTTGATTGTTTTTGAGTTTCGGCTACCTAGAATTATTTTAGCGATTTTTGTTGGGATCGGCATGGGGATTTCTGGTGTTGTCATGCAAAGTTTATTAAAAAATGACATGGCTAGTCCTGGGACGTTAGGGATCAGTTCTGGATCAGGTTTGTTTGTTTTGATATATATTGTCGTGTTTCATTCAGAAAGTGTTTTTTCAGCTTATGCTTTACCTGTTTTATCTTTTATTGGTGGGATTCTTTCAGCGTTACTTATCTTTTTCTTATCCTATAAACGAAACAGGGATATGTCTCCAACGACGCTTATCCTGACAGGTGTTGCAGTTGGTAGTGGCTATGGTGCGTTAACAACGATGTTAGGTTTGAAGATGGATGAAAGACAGATGGATTTTATTCAAAAATGGCAAGCTGGAAATCTGTGGGGAGATGATTGGCTTTATTTGAAAGTCCTGATTCCGTGGGTAACGCTTCTTGTGATTTATACAATATATAAATCACAAGTCTTAAATGCAATTCATTTAGGTGATGAAACAGCGAAAGGTTTAGGTGTTTCGGTAAAAAAAGAGTTTATTATTTTAATGTTAGTAGCGGTGGCATTGTCTTCTGGTAGTGTTGCTTTAGGAGGGAACTTTTTCTTCGTGGGAATGATAGCACCTCACATTGCGAGAAGATTAGTTGGAGCTAATCATTTTTATGTATTGCCTTCAGCTGGCTTGATTGGTGCGATAATTATTCTTTTAGCCGATACGATTACACGTTCACTGAATTTAGGAAGTGATGTTCCAACAGGGATTGTCATCACTGTTCTAAGTACGCCATACTTTTTATATTTATTATCAAAATCAGATTAGGAGAAGACGATGAACCGAATAGAAACGAAAAAATTAACGATTGCTTATGATGATCAAGTTATTGTAGACTCTTTAGATTTGGTTATTCCAAAAGGAAAAGTAACGTCAATTATTGGACCTAATGGTTGTGGTAAATCAACTATCTTAAAAACAATTGGTCGAATATTGAAAAAAAAATCTGGAATGGTTTACTTGGATGGAGAAGATATTTCTAAAGTGTCAACAAAAGAAATTGCTCAAAAAATGGCGATTTTACCACAAACACCGACAGCACCAAGCGGATTGACCGTTCAAGAATTAGTCTCTTATGGGCGTTTTCCACATCAAAAAGGATTCGGAAAACTGACTCAGGAAGATAAAAAAATGGTGAATTGGGCGATTGAGGTGACAAAGTTAACAGAATATAGTCATCGAGAAATTGATAATTTATCTGGTGGGCAAAGACAGCGTGTCTGGATTGCGATGGCATTAGCTCAACAAACAGATTTAATCTTGCTAGATGAACCCACAACGTATCTAGATATGGCCCATCAATTAGAAATACTGGAATTACTAGCTGAACTCAATCAAAATCAAGACTGTACGATTGTCATGGTACTACATGATCTTAATCTTGCTTCTCGTTTTTCTGATTATCTTATAGCGGTTAATAATGGCAGTATAAAAGCAGAAGGAACAGCCAAAGAAGTGATTACCAAAGAAGTTTTAAAAGAGGTTTTTCAAATAGAAGCTACGATTGTCGAAGAACCTGTAAGTCAAAGACCGGTTTGTTTAACTTATGAGCTAATTAAAGCTTAATATTATTTTTGTTCTTGCTATAATAAATGTATCCTTAAAGTAATATCAAAAAGATAGGGAGCTTATAAAATGAAGAATGAATTAATTAAACAGTTGGAGAGATATATTCCTTACAATGAACAAGAAATCGTAGATCAATCCATTATATTAGAGGCAATCAAGGTAGAAAAAGATATCTTTTATCGAACTAACTTAACAAAACATGTGACTGTTTCAGCTTGGGTTGTAAATTCAACCAAAGATAAAATCTTAATGGCTTATCATAATATCTATAACTCATGGGCTTGGCTAGGTGGACATGCGGATGGGGAAGAGAATGTGCGTCTTGTTGCTAAAAAAGAAGTAACAGAAGAAAGTGGCTTAAAAAAACTAGATTTTGTGGATGATGAGCTATTTTCATTGGAAATATTAACGGTAGATGGGCATACTAAAAAAGATCAGTACATTCCTTCTCATCTACATTATAATTTAACTTATCTTATAGAAGCAGATGACAGACAAGCGTTAGTTGTTAAAGTAGATGAGAATAGTGAGTTAGGCTGGTTTAGATTAGATGAAGCTGTTTTAGCATCCAATGAAATATGGTTTAGAGAAAATATTTATCAAAAACTAAATCAGAAATTAAAAGATAGAGTATAAAATGATTGTTTTAAATATCTATCATCTAAGATAGGGCGAGAAATCGTTTTATCTTATTTTTTTGGTTTTCATCAATAAAAGTCAGATAATCGAGAAAACGCTATCAAAATATAGAAAACAAAAAGATGATTACCATAAAAATAAAAGTTGTTTTAACTTTAAATAGCCTGATAAAAGTATATAAAACTTAATTAATAGATGTAATTGAGTTTTATATATATTAGTGTTAGAATTCGTTTTTAGAAGAAACAAAATACAATACAACATAAAAGTATTGATTTTATTGGGGGAAGAAATGAATATGAAAATTAAAATGATTGGTCTAGGAAAAATGGGGTTAAATTTGGTCAGCAATCTTACAGAGCGTGGACATGAAGTAAGTTGTTATGATATTAATCAAGAATCTAGAGATAACGCTAAAAAAATAGGAGCGTTACCCGTTGAAAGGTTAGAAGAACTTTTCAGCCAGCAACAAGATGAAAATAGTATCTATTGGATGATGCTACCTTCTGGTAAAGTCACCGAAGAGATGGTTATGACTTGCCGAGATAAATTGAAAATAGGAGATATTCTAATTGATGGTGGGAATTCTAAGTTTGCAGATAGCATTCATCATTATCATTTATTAAAAGAAGAAAGCATTCACTTCTTAGATGTCGGAACATCAGGTGGAATGAGTGGCGCAAGAGATGGTGCCTGCATGATGGTTGGTGGAGATCAAGACGTCTTTACTAATATTGAAGGATTATTTAAAGATTTATGTGTAGATAAAGGTTATTTGTATTGTGGAGAAGCTGGTAGTGGTCATTATTTGAAAATGGTACATAACGGAATTGAGTACGGGATGATGCAAGCGATTGGGGAAGGGTTTAATTTACTACATCATTCTCGTTATGCTTATGATTTAGAAAAAGTAGCTGGCGTTTTTAATAATGGCTCAGTGGTTCGTAGTTGGTTAATGGAGTTAACGGAGAAAGCATTACAAGAAAATCCAAGGATGGAAGGGGTTAGTGGAAAAGTTCCTTCGTCTGGTGAAGGTAAGTGGACGGTGGAAGAGATGTTAGAGATGGGGCAATCAGCACCGGTTATTACACAATCGTTACTAACACGTTACGCTTCCATGGATGAAGAAAAGTATGGCGAAAAAGTTATTGCTTCATTAAGAAATCAATTTGGTGGACATGT
>CAUQFM010000046.1:0-16473 GCA_963517295.1 uncultured Vagococcus sp. | reverse complement strand
AGCGGTACTAAGCCAAGCGGTACTAAACCAACAAGTACTAACAAACCAAGTACTGGAGCAAATCAAGCACAACAAGCTTCAAGCCAAAATAAACCACAAACGAATACTGGTGGTTATAAAGGTGGGAACAAACCTCAAGGACGTACCCAAGGTGGATATAACAATCCAAATAACCGTTACAAAAAGAATAACCGTAAAGGTAAAAAAGGTAAGTATCAACCAAGTACTAAGCCTGCCGGACCAGCACGTAAATTTAAAGAATTACCAGAAGTATTAATTTATACTGAAGGAATGAACGTAGCAGATATTGCTAAGAAAATTTACCGCGAACCAGCTGAGATTATTAAAAAATTATTCTTATTAGGTGTAATGGTTAACCAAAATCAGCCATTAGATAAAGATACGATTGAAGCTTTATCAGTAGATTATGGTATTACTCCAGAAGAAAAAGTCCAAGAAGATGTAGCAAATATTGATAAGTTT
This sequence comes from uncultured Vagococcus sp., assembly GCA_963517295.1. GTDB lineage: Bacteria > Bacillota > Bacilli > Lactobacillales > Vagococcaceae > Vagococcus. The sequence goes on along the minus strand of CAUQFM010000046.1, from coordinate 15,990 downwards.
TTCGAAGTAGAAGCTATTAATGAAGAAAACTTAACAACTAGACCTCCAGTTGTAACAATCATGGGACATGTCGATCATGGTAAAACAACGTTATTAGATACTTTAAGACATACAAAAGTTTCTTTAGGCGAAGCTGGAGGAATCACACAACATATTGGTGCTTATCAAGTGGAAGCAAATGGTAAAACAATTACTTTCTTAGATACACCAGGACATGCTGCCTTTACAAGTATGCGTGCACGTGGGGCAAGTATCACAGATATCACAATCTTAGTTGTAGCTGCTGATGATGGTGTAATGCCTCAAACAGTAGAAGCTATCAATCATGCAAAAGCTGCTGAAGTACCAATTATTGTGGCTGTCAACAAAATTGATAAGCCAGATGCAAACCCAGATCGCGTGATGCAAGAATTAAGTGAGCATGGTTTAGTTCCAGAATCATGGGGTGGAGATACTATCTTCGTACCAATTTCTGCTAAATTTGGTGATAACATTGAAGAATTATTAGAAATGGTATTACTTGTTTCAGAAGTTGAAGATTTAGAAGCTGATGTAACGCAACGTGCGATTGGTACTGTTATTGAAGCTCGTTTAGATAAGAGTAAAGGACCTATTGTGACTTTATTAGTTCAACAAGGTACTTTGCGCGTAGGAGATCCAATTGTAGTTGGTAATACACATGGTCGTGTACGTGTTATGACTAATGATATTGGTCGCCGTGATAAAGAAGCTGGACCTGCAACACCAGTTGAAATTACAGGACTTAATGATGTGCCACAAGCTGGTGATCGTTTTGTAACCTTTGAAGATGAAAAAACAGCTCGTTCAGCGGGTGAAGAAAGAGCAAAACGTGCATTACTTGAGCAACGTTCAATAAATTCACGCGTTACACTTGATAACTTGTTTGAAAGCCTTAAAGATGGCGAAATGAAAGAAGTTAACGTAATTATTAAAGCGGATGTTCAAGGTTCTGCGGAAGCTTTAGCAGCCAGCTTAAATAAAATTGATGTTGAAGGTGTACGTGTTAAAATCGTCCATTCTGCAGTAGGTGCGATTAATGAGAGCGATGTTACTTTAGCTTCAGCAAGTAATGCGATTGTTGTTGGATTTAATGTAAGACCGACAATTCAAGCAAGAATGCAAGCGGAACAAGAAAGTGTTGATATTCGTTTACACCGTATTATCTATAAAGTAATCGAAGAAATCGAAACAGCAATGCAAGGAATGCTTGATCCTGAATTTGTTGAAAAAATTACTGGTCAAATGGTTATTCGTGAAACATACTCTGTTTCTAAAATTGGACTTATTGCCGGTTGTTACGTAACAGAAGGTTTCATTCGTCGTGAAAGTGGCGTTCGTTTGATAAGAGATGGTATTGTTATTCATGAAGGTGAATTAGCCAGCTTGAAACGTTTCAAAGATGATGCTAAAGAAGTGAAACTTGGCTTCGAATGTGGAGCGACTCTTGAAAAATATAACGACATTAAAGTTGACGATGTTATTGAAGGTTTTGTTATGGAAGAAGTTAAAAGAAAATAAAGTAGTTAAGAGGAGTGTTAACGATGGCAAATTATCGTGACCGCCGTGTAGCACAAGAAATATTGAGAGAAGTCAATGACATCCTACAAAAAAAAGTAAGAGACCCACGTATTGATAACGTGACAATTACTGAAGTTCGTGTAACTGGAGACTTGCAACAAGCAACCATTTATTATAGTTCTTTAGGAGACAAAGCTTCTGAGATGAAAAAAGTGCAGCAAGGATTAGAAAATGCAAGTGGACTTGTTCGTCGAGAAATTGGACATCGTCTACAAATATACAAAACACCAGAACTAGTTTTCGAAAGAGATAGTTCAGTGGCGTATGGTAATCATATTGATGATTTACTGAGAAGTTTGAATAAAAAAGAGTATTAAGGATAGGGTGATGAAAAAGGCGTTTAACTCCAAGCAACTGGAGAAAATAAAAAATAATTCACGCTTTTTGAATTGATTTTTATTTTTGAAGTTGCCGCAGGAGTTGCCTTTTGAATCCAGACTACACAGGGTAAATAAAAAATCGTTTTGCTCTGAGTAACTGGAGTAGCTATCTTTTCCCCCTTAATACTAATAACCCAAAAAAGAGATTTGAGACATTCGTCAGTCTCTTTTTTGGGTTTTAAGCTTAAATGGTGTCAAAATAAATATCTATTATGATAGAATGAAGAAATAATAAGGAGGAATTCATTTGATCAAAAACATAGGTATTGTAGGAACAGGAGATATTGCTAAACAGTTCGCAACGCAAATTGATAAAAGTAAATACGAGATAGTTTCAATGTTTAATCACAGAGAAGCGTCGTTAATTCCGTTTGCGAAAGATAATGGAATCGGAAATTATACAACTAATTACGATGAATTTCTTTCTAATAGCAACTTAGAGTGTGTTTATATAGGCTCTCCTAATCAAACGCATTATACATATGCAAAACAAGCGCTAGAAGCAGGTAAACATGTTTTATGTGAAAAAGTAATGGTGTTATCAGGAGATCAAGCAAAAGAATTATTTGAATTAGCTGAGTCTAAAAATTTAGTCTTATTAGAAGCTGTGACTTTGTTTTATATGCCAATGTATCATGAAGTTAAGAAATTAATTGCAGCCGGCGACCTTGGTAAAATCAGTAATGCTAGTGTGATCTTTGGTAGTTGTAAAGAATATGATCCAACTAATCGTTTTTTCTCTAAAGAGCTTGGTGGGGGAGCCTTATTTGATATTGGAACCTATGCTTTGTCAGCTGCAGTATATTTACTTGGAACAGATTTAAATTTTGTAGCGAGTGATGTGGAACTTGCTCCAACAGGTGTGGATGAAAAATCCATGACACTACTTAAAACAACGGAAGGCGTTCAAGCCAGTGTCATGATTTCATTTAGAGGTAAAATGCCTAAGCAAGTTGTCTTAACAGGTGACAATGGTTTCTTAAAAATTGATGATTTCCCTCGAGCAGAAGAAGGAACTATTTTTTATAATGATGGTCAAACGAAAGTTGTTAATCTTGGTAACGGAAGAGACGTCTTCACTTACGAGATGGATTTATTAAATGACTATGCTACTGGAAAAATCGAAGGAATTGATGTAAGAGAAGTGACTGAACATGTCATTTCATTAATGGATGATATGCGCGCGTCTTGGGGAATTAACTAAAAAAGGGATAGGGTGTTAAGTATGAAAAAAGAACAAGCAATTGAAAATATTATTAGTTTATCAAACCTTTATGGTGTGTCTGGTTTTGAGGATGATGTGGTGAAATATGTTAGAAATCAGTGGAACTCATTAGGTGAAACAGATACAGATGGAATTAAGAATTTATATTTGAATAAAGATAATCGAGATGAGTCAAAATTTACTGTTCAATTAGATGCGCATAGTGATGAAGTCGGCTTCATTGTTCAAGCAATCAAACCAAATGGCTTATTACAATTTTTAACTGTAGGCGGTTGGGTACCAAGTAATATTGCTGCCCAAAAAGTCAAAGTTAAAAATACTAAGGGTGAATATATTCAAGGGATTGTTACAAGTAAACCACCACATTTTATGTCTGAAGAAGAGCGAGCAAAAGGTTTGAGTATTGCTTCTTTATCGATTGACATTGGTGCAAAATCTAAAGAAGATGCAGAAGAACGATTTTTGATTAGAATGGGTTGTCCTGTGATTCCTGATGTTGTTTGCGAATACAATGAAGCGACAAATTTATTTTTAGGAAAAGGGTTTGATTGCCGAATTGGTGTGGCTTGTATGATGGATGTTTTAGATGAAGTAAAAGAAGAAGAGTTTCCTTTTGAGTTAGTTAGTACTTTAACAGCCCAAGAAGAAGTTGGTTTACGTGGTGCTGAGGTAGCGGCAAAAAAAGTTGAAGCAGATTTAGCGATTGTTTTTGAAGGCTGCCCAGCCGATGATACTTCTTCAGAAGAATACATGATTCAATCAGCATTGGGTGAAGGTCCAATGTTACGCTATTTTGATGTATCGATGATTACAAATCCTGAATTACAAAATTATGTTATTGATTTAGCTAATAAACACAATATCCCACTACAAGTTTCAGTTAGAAGTGGTGGAGGAACAAATGGAGCGGCTTTTAATCGTTACAACGGAGCACCTGCAATTGTGGTGGGAATTCCTGTTAGATACGCTCATACTCATCATTGTTATGTGGATTATCATGATTATGAAGCAGCTAAAAAATTAGTAGTGACGTTATTGAAAGAGTTAACAAAAGAAAAATTAGCGGATTTAGTGAAGCCGTTGGGGTAATAAAAAACCTACTTCTCAAATATTGAGAAGTAGGTTTTTTACATCAAATAAGCAAACCGTTTTTCCAATCTCTTCTGGCCCCAGCCAATTACCAAACAAATTCCCCAATAAATTAGTGCGACTAAAACATACATGGTCATATAATCGAATTCACGTCCACCAACAATTTTGGCTTTTTGGAAAATGTCTGGCACTGTAATCATCGCAGCAAGAGATGAACCTTTGACAATATCCATTGCCACATTTCCTAATGATGGAATGGCGATTCTTAACGCTTGAGGAAAAATAATATCTTTCATAGTGAGCGTGTAAGACATTCCTAATGCTTTTGAAGCTTCCCATTGTCCTTTGTCTATTCCGGAAATGGCACCACGATAAATTTCAGCTAAAAAAGCACTACTGGTTAATGAAAAACAAATGATAGCTGCTTGAATGGGTGGTAGCTGAATGGGCATGCCAAAGTACAAAATAAAGAGTAAAACCAACGCAGGTGTTCCCCGTAAGAAGGAAAGATAGAGCTTAATAATCGTTCTAATAATGGGTATTTCACGTAAACTGATGGATGTGAGAATGACCCCTAAAAAATTTCCTATGATAAATGATGCTAAGCTAATTACTAAAGTATAAGGTAGCCCTTTTAAAACAAAAGGAATTGAGTCAATTAAAAGTTTAATATCAATGCTTGGCATATACATCCTAATTATTCCGTTACGTCAATATTTTCAGTGATTTTTACATCTGGCTTAACAGAAACATCTGCACCAAAAAATTCTTTTGAAATTTTAGTTAAAGTACCATCTTTTTTCATCTCAGCTAAATTAGTATCTATTTCTTTTTTTAGAGTATCATTTTCTTTTTTTAATAAAAGACCACTTTCTGACGGATTAAAATATAGCCCATCTAAAATTGTGACAGGAATATCGGGTAGAGCGCTAACTGACATCTTTTGTAAATAGTAGTCGTTTAAAATCACATCTGTACGTCCATTAGCGACATCGGTTAAATATTGGTCGTTTGTAGCGTTATCGTAACTCACTAATTCAGCACCATATTTTTCAGCAATCTTCATATAATTCGTAGTTGCTTCACCGGCTGATTTTTTTCCTTTTAAATCCTCAAAAGACTTAATTCCAGAGTTATCAGATTTTCTAACAATCATACTTCCATAAGAATATTTGATCGGTTCGGATAGTAAGAATTTATCTTTGCGACTATCACTTAAAGAAAAATCATTGGCTGCAAAATCAACAGATCCTTTTTGAAGAGAAGCCAACATCCCATCGACGTTGTATTCTTTAAAAGTAACTTTTTTGTCCATTCTCTTTGCTAATTCTTTGACCACTTCCACGTCGTATCCTGTTAGTTCATTTTTATCATTATAGTATGAAGCTGGAAAGAGTGTGCCAGAAGTAGCCACTGTCCATTCTTTTTTAGCCTCAACTGTTTTAGTACTTTCTTTTTTAGGTGTACAAGCAGTCAATAAACTGATACTTAAACTAATACCTAATACTAACAATCCAATTTTTTTCACAAAAAAAATCCTCTCTTTAATAACTATTTTTTGTATCCCTAATGATTATAGGCAATAAAATAAGTAACAGATATTATTTTGATTAAAATTCACTTGGATTAAAATTTTGAATCTGTGAATCCTTGATTTGATAGGATGGTAGATTTGTTTTAATAAACAAAATTGTTCTATAACTATTTAAAGAGTCTGAATGTTACTTATCAAAATATGGTATAATGTCAAAGTATATTTAAGGAATGGGAGTGTATATAAATGGAAGGAATAATTCCTGTTTGGAAGCCTCGTGGTATGACAAGTCATGATTGCGTATTTAAACTAAGAAAAATATTGAAAACTAAAAAAGTAGGTCATAGTGGAACCTTAGATCCTGATGTAGATGGGGTTTTACCGATTTGTGTTGGTAAGGGAACTAAAGTAATAGAGTATATTCAAGATTCAAATAAAATATATATGGGGGAAGTAACATTAGGCTTTTCTACAGAAACAGAAGATGTTAGTGGTGAAATTGTAGAAAAAACCCCAGTTTTGGCAGAAATATCAGTTGAAGAAATCGATAAGATAATGAAAGAGATGACAGGTGAAATCACTCAAATTCCACCAATGTATTCAGCTGTAAAAGTTAATGGTAGACGTTTGTATGACTATGCTAGAAATGGTGAGACTGTTGAGCGTCCTGAAAGAAAAGCCATGATTTATTCATACAATCGGACAACTGAACCAGTTTTTGATGTGGAGACTCAACAACAAAAATGGTGCTTTGATGTGGATTGTGGTAAAGGAACTTACGTTAGAACTTTAGCAGTTGATACAGGTAAAAAATTAGGTTATGCCGCACATATGTCAGATTTAACTAGAATTAAAAGTGGTGGATTCACTAAAGAAGAGTGCTTTACTATGGAAGAAATTTCTCTTTTAATGGATTTAGAACGACAAGATAAATTTCTTTATCCAATTGAAAGAGCTGTTGAAGACTTTGTTCAAGTAAATTTAACAGAAGAGATGTATGGAATAATTAAGAATGGATCAGTTGTTGAGAGTAACTTTTTTAATAATTTGGAAGTTAACGAGCCAATTGCTTTGTTTTATAAGGAAAAAATTGTTAGTATTTATGGGAAGCATCCAACAAAAAGTGGGTTGTTAAAACCAATTAAAGTTTTACGCAACGATTAAAGGGGAAAATAAATGCAAGTAATAGAAATACATCATCCATATAAAGAAACACAAATCCCAAATGAAGAAGTTGTCTTAGTTTTAGGCTTTTTCGATGGGGTTCATTTAGGTCATCAAAAAGTGATTGAAACAGCTAAAAAAGAGGCAAATGAAAAAGGCTGTCAATTAGCAGTTATGACGTTTAATCATCATCCGTCAGTTGTTTTTCAAAAAGTCGATCATAAAACGATGAAATACATTACAACGATTGAACAAAAAATAAAACGTATGGAAAAAGTTGGAGTAGATATTCTTTATGTAATTGAATTCACTTCATCTTTTGCTGGTTTAAAACCTCAAGATTTTGTGGATCAATATATTGTTGGTTTACATGCTAAAGTAGCAGTGGCAGGTTTTGATTATACGTATGGTAAAGCTGATGTTGCGAGTATGGTCCAATTACCAAAATACGCAGATGGACGGTTTGAAGTTATCGAAGTCCCTCAACAAAAACAAGGTGAAGATAAAATAAGTTCAACTAATATCCGCAAAATGATGGCTATCGGTGATATGGAAGGAGCTAACAAGTTCTTAGGTTATCCTTATGAATTATCAGGAATGGTGATGCACGGGGATAAACGCGGTAGAACATTAGGTTTTCCCACAGCTAATATCAAAGTGCCACATCATTCATTACTACCAGTCGGTGGCGTGTACGCAGTTAAAATTAAGGTAGCGAATACGTGGTATAACGGAATGGCTCAAATTGGTTATAATATTACTTTTGAGAAAAATCGTCCAATGACAATCGAAGTGAATATTTTAGATTTCAATGAAGATATTTACGGAGAACAAGTATCTGTTCAGTGGTGTCATTATTTACGTGAAGAAATGAAATTTGATGGTATAGAAGGTTTAGTGAAACAATTAAATCAAGATGAAGCGGATACTAGAGCATATTTTTCAACACAAGGTGAGTCGTAATGACATCAGCTTATATTCATATTCCATTTTGTGAGCATATTTGTTTTTACTGTGACTTCAACAAAGTTTTTCTTGAAGGGCAACCAGTGGACGAATACATCCAAGCGTTGATTAAAGAAATCAGACTAACGAAAGAAAAATATCCTTCTGATGACACAGAAACGATTTATATTGGCGGAGGAACACCGACATCTTTATCAGCTAAGCAGTTAGATGCTTTGTTGAAAGGTGTGAGAGAGGAACTGCCATTTGATGATAATAATGAATTTACAGTTGAAGCCAATCCTGGTGATTTAACTTTAGAGAAATTACAAGTCCTACAAAATTATGGGGTCAATCGCTTATCAATGGGTGTGCAATCTTTTGATGATCGGTTATTGAAGAAAATTGGTCGTAAACATTCGGTACAAGATGTCTACGATACCATGAAAATTTTTGATATTGCTGATTTCAGAAATGTCAGTATTGATTTGATTTTTGCGTTACCTAATCAAACCTTGGAGAATTTTGAAGATACACTAAATAAAGCATTATCTTTAGATTTACCTCATTATTCAATGTATTCTTTAATCTTAGAGAATAAAACCATGTTTTATAATTGGGCAAGACAAGGGCGTTTGCATTTACCAGGCATAGATACTGAAGGTGATATGTTTGAAATGGCGATTGATAAGATGACTAAAGCAGGTAGAAATCAGTACGAAGTGAGCAATTTTTCCAAACCTGGTATGGAAAGTCGTCATAATTTGGTTTATTGGAACAATGAGCATTATTATGGATTAGGTGCTGGTGCTAGTGGGTATTTAGGCAATGTCCGTTATAAAAATCATGGACCAATTCAACATTACTTAGAACCTTTAAGAGAAGATAAATTACCAACGATTACTATTGATACCTTAACTAAAGCGAATCAAATGGAAGAGCAAATGTTTTTAGGTCTTCGTAAAATTGAAGGGATTTCGATTCAACATTTTGAAGATAAATTTGATTCTTCTTTGGATAGTGTTTATGGTGAAACGATTACTAAACTTATCAAAGATGAGATGCTTTTTAAAGAAGGCGATCGTCTGGCGCTAACAGATAGAGGCTTAATTTTAGGGAATGAAGTTTTTAAGGAGTTTTTATTAAAATAGAAAAAGAGACTGTTGGATAAGTATGAAACTTGTCCAACAGTCTTTTTTGCGTTCCGCCAGTTACTCAGAGCAAAACAATTTTTTCACCACTCTTATTTAGTCAGGATTCAAAAGGCAACTCCTACGACAACTTCACAACTAAAAATTAATCCAAAAAGCGGGATTATTTTTTAGTTCCTCCAGTTGCTTGGAGTTAACCGCCTTTTTCATCACTCTGTTTTTATAAATAAACTCCTATAGCTAATAGAATAATTGAAACTATCGCAATGGCTACCATTAATTTCATGACAAATTTTACCCATTTATCAAAGGTAATATCAACCATTGCAAGAGAAGCGAGAACTAATCCAGTTGGTGCGATAAATGAAATGATTCCTTGTCCCCAGTTGTAAGCATCAATAACTAAAGCACGGTCAATATTTACGACATCAGCTAAAGGTGCCATAACAGGCATAGAAAGAACTGCTAAGCCTGATGATGAAGGAATAAAGAAGCCAAGTAAAATGTAAATAAAGTAAAGGACCGTTGTAAAGACAGGGCCAGTCATGTTAGAAACACTATTACTTAAATGATACATCAACGTGTCACTAATCATAGCATTTTCCATAATAATAGTAACCCCACGTGCTAGAGCAATAACAAGTGCTACACTAAGTAAATCACTTGCTCCAGTTACGAATTCATTCACAAATGTTTTTTCGTTTAAGCCAGAAATGATAGCAAGAATGAAGACGATTAATAAGAATAATGAAGATATTTCAACAAACATCCAATTAAGTTCTTTCACACCATAAACCATCACAACGAAACCTAAAGCGAAAATGATAAGCATTAATTTTTTTCTTAAATCAAAAACAGGTGCTTCATTTTCAAAATCATTTTTCAAGAATTTATGTTCTAACTCTTCTTTTTGATCGTAAATTAATGAAAGTTCAGGATTTTTTCTAACTTTTTCAGCGTAATGAACAGTATAAACAATACACATTACTGTTCCAATCACAAGCATTGCAATACGTAATCCCATACCGTCAGTGAAAGTTACTCCGGCAGTGTTACTGGCAATAACAATTGAGAAAGGATTGACTGTAGAACCAAGTGTCCCAATACAACTACCTAAATAAATAGTTGCAATAGCAACGAGAGCATCATAGCCTGCTGCAATAAAGATCGGAACTAAAATCGGATAAAACGCAATTGATTCTTCTGCCAAACCAAAAGTAGTTCCACCCAGTGAGATCAATGTCATAGTTAAAATGATCAGCCATTTTTCTCGTCCTTTTAGTTTTTTAGATAAGGAATTCATTCCAGCTGCAAAAGCACCTGTTTTATTAATGATTCCAATAATACCACCTAAAATCAAAACAAAAGTAATGATGCTAATACTTTCTTCTAAACCTTGAATAGGAGCATTTAAGAATTCTTTTAAGGCACCAAAGGCTCCGTGATTTTCTCTTTCAAGTTCTTCGTATGATCCGGGAATAGCAACTGGTTTGTAAACAGAACCATCTTTAAACTTATCAAGATTTGTTTTAATCTCATATTTGTCTAATGTTTTCTGTGTTCCAGGTTCAACAGATGTCTCACCAGTTGGTTGTACTAAACTGAATTCTTTTTTCTCCATGTCGTAGCTCAGTGTGGCATATTTCCCAGCTGGAATAAAATAGGTCAAAATCATAACTAAAAACAAAACAAATAGAATAACGGTATAAGCGCTGGGAAAACTAAATTTTTTCTTTTTCTTCTCCATAATGTAACCTCCTAATAGTTATCTTTTAATTATAAAGGATTTATCTACTTAAGAAGTGAATAAGGAAAATATGTTTAGAAACATATGTGAAAGGGCTTAATATATGAATAGAATTTCAAGAATTCTTCTCATAAATCAATTTTTAGCACTCGGTGATAAAGAGTGCTAAAAAAATAATGGTTTATTGTTGACAATGAAATTGTTCCTTGTTATATTAGTAAATGTAATTAGCACTTATTAAATAAGAGTGCTAATAAAAAAGAAGGTGATGATAATGTTAAGTGATAGACAACTCAATATTTTGCACTTACTGGTAAAAATATACACAGAAACAGGTATTCCTGTAGGTTCTAAAACATTAATGAATGAAGGTATAAAAGCCAGTTCTGCAACAATCAGAAATGATTTAGTAAAATTAGAGGAACTAGAGCTTATACAAAAAATGCATTCATCTTCAGGGCGAGTTCCTTCTATAAAAGGATATCGCTATTATGTGGATCATCTCATGCAACCTGCTGAGATTGCGCAGACAGAGATTGTTAAAATTCGTCAGCTGTTAGATAGAAGATACAATGCGACGAATGAAATTATCGAACAATCTGCTAATATCTTATCTGATTTAACCAGCTATACAGCATTTTCTCTTGGTCCAGAAGTTAAAGAACGTAAATTAACAGGGTTTAGGATTGTTCCATTAAATCGAAATCAGTTAATTGCGATTATTGTAACGGATCAAGGTTATGTAGAAAGTCAGGTTTTCTCAATTCCTGAAACAATTAGCTCAGAAGATATTGAGAAGATGACACGCATTATTAATGATCGTTTGGTTGGGGAAAGCTTATTAACGGTATACCATAAATTAAGAACAGAAATACCGTTAGTACTCCAAAGATACTTTTCAAATGCTTCAAATATTCTTTATTTGTTTGAAGAAGTATTTAATCAAGCGTTTGATGACCAAGTCTACATTAGTGGTGGGATGAATTTACTTGATTCAGGAATGTTAACAGATGTTTCAGAATTTAAATCCATTTATTCGTTAATTAGTGATTCAGATCAGTTAACCGAATTATTATTACCAGATACACCTGGGATTGATATCAAAATCGGTAATGAGATTCCGAATGAATTACTTTTAAATATGAGCTTGATCACAGCTTCTTATGAAGTGCCAGAACATGGTAAAGGTGTGATTGCTTTATTAGGACCAACCAGTATGTCCTATTCAAAACTATTAGGCTTAGTTAATGTCTTTACAGATGAATTATCAGGTCACTTGGATTCTTATTACCGAAGCTTAGATAATTCCATTAGAAATTAAGCATTTGAAAGGAGATGGATGATTTGAAGAACAAAGAAGAAATTGAAGAACTTGAAAACGAAGAAACATCTACTGAAGTAACAGAAGAAATTTCAGTTGAAGAAACATTAAAACAAGAATTAAGTGACATGGAGGATAAGTTCCTACGTGCCCAAGCTGAGATTGTTAATATGCGTAATCGCAATAACAAAGAACGTGAGGATGCTGCTAAGTACCGTGCACAAAATTTAGCAACAGGATTACTTAATTCATTAGATAACCTGGATCGTGCCCTTGAAATTGAAACACAAGATGAGGGAATGAAAAAAGGAATTGAAATGGTTAGAGAAGGTATGATTCACGCGTTAAAAGAAGCAAATGTTATTGAAATTGAAGCTTTAGGTGAAATGTTTGATCCTAATAAACATCAAGCGGTTCAAACAATACCTGCATCTGAAGGTCAAAAATCAGATGAGATTATCCAAGTGTTACAAAAAGGTTATATCTTACATGACCGCGTTTTAAGACCAACAATGGTTATAGTTGCACAATAAAAAATAAAATTAAAGGGAGATTTTAATATGAGTAAAATTATCGGAATTGACTTAGGAACTACAAACTCTGCTGTATCAGTATTAGAAGGTGGAGAAGCAAAAATTATCGCGAATCCAGAAGGAAATAGAACAACACCATCAGTTGTTTCATTCAAAAATGGTGAAATTCAAGTAGGTGAAGTTGCTAAGCGTCAAGCAGTAACTAATCCAAATACCATCGCATCTATTAAACGCCATATTGGTGAAGTTGGATTTAAAGAAGAAGTAGAAGGTAAAACTTATACTCCACAAGAAATTTCAGCAATGATCTTACAATACTTAAAAGGTTTTGCAGAAGATTATTTAGGTGAAAAAGTAGACAAAGCAGTAATCACTGTTCCTGCTTACTTCAACGATGCACAACGTCAAGCGACAAAAGACGCTGGTAAAATTGCTGGATTAGAAGTTGAACGTATTGTTAACGAACCGACTGCAGCAGCATTAGCTTATGGATTAGACAAAACAGATAAAGAAGAAAAAGTATTAGTATTTGACCTTGGTGGTGGTACATTCGACGTTTCTATTCTTGAATTAGGAGATGGCGTATTCGAAGTGTTATCAACTGCTGGAGATAATAATTTAGGTGGGGATGATTTTGATGAAAAAATCATTGACTACTTAGTGGCAGAATTCAAAAAAGAAAACGGTATTGATTTATCTAAAGATAAAATGGCTGTTCAACGTTTGAAAGATGCAGCTGAAAAAGCTAAAAAAGACTTATCAGGCGTAACAAGCACACAAATCAGCTTACCATTTATCACTGCTGGTGATGCTGGACCACTTCATTTAGAATTAAACTTAACTCGTGCTAAATTTGATGAATTAACATCTGATTTAGTAGATAGAACTAAAATCCCAGTGCGTCAAGCAATCAAAGATGCTGGCGTTTCAATTTCAGAAATTGATGAAGTTATCTTAGTTGGTGGATCTACTCGTATTCCATCAGTTGTAGAAGCTGTCCGCAAAGAAACGAACAAAGAACCTAATAAATCAGTTAACCCTGATGAAGTAGTAGCAATGGGTGCTGCGATTCAAGGTGGCGTTATCACTGGTGATGTGAAAGACGTTGTATTATTAGACGTAACACCATTATCATTAGGTATTGAAACAATGGGATCAGTATTTACTAAATTAATTGATCGTAATACAACAATCCCAACAAGTAAATCACAAGTATTCTCAACAGCTGCTGATAACCAACCCGCTGTAGATATTCATGTATTACAAGGTGAACGTCCAATGGCAACAGATAACAAAACATTAGGCCGTTTCCAATTAACTGATATCCCAGCAGCACCACGTGGTATCCCTCAAATCGAAGTAACATTTGATATTGATAAAAATGGTATCGTAAATGTAAGTGCTAAAGATTTAGGGACTCAAAAAGAACAAACTATTACAATTAAATCATCTTCAGGTTTAACAGATGAAGAAATTGAAAAAATGGTTAAAGATGCTGAAGCAAATGCAGAATCTGATAAAGAACGTAAAGAAGAAGTTGATTTAAGAAATGATATCGACGCATTGTTATTCTCAGTTGACAAAACTTTAGGTGAATTAGAAGGCAAAGTAGATGCTGAAGAAGTTAAAAAAGCTGAAGTAGCACGTGATGAATTAAAAGCAGCTGTAGAAGCAAATAATTTAGAAGATATGAAAGCTAAACGTGACGAATTAAATGAAATCGTTCAAGCTTTGACAGTTAAATTATACGAACAAGCAGCACAACAAGCACAAGCTGAAAATCCTGATGCTGCACAAGGTGGAGCAGACGACGTGGTTGATGCAGATTTTGAAGAAATCCACGATGACAAAAAATAATTAAATAGTTAACAGGAAAAAGCCAAAGCATTGCGCTTTTGGCTTTTTCTTATCATAGTAAAATTAGGTACCGATACAGCCTAATTTATGTTATGATTTAAAGGATTATATAAGTAGAGAGAAGATGGGGGTTACGTAACTATGGCAAAAAGAGATTATTATGAAGTCTTAGGTGTTGAAAAAACAGCGACAGACGATGAACTAAAAAAAGCCTATCGTAAATTATCAAAAAAATTCCATCCAGATATTAACAAAGAACCCGATGCAGAAGATAAGTTTAAAGAGCTATCAGAAGCTTTTGAAGTCTTAAGCGACTCGCAAAAAAGAGCAGCATATGATCAATATGGTCATGCGAGTACAGATCCTAATTTTGGAGCTGGTGGCTTTGGTGGCGGCGGCTTTGGCGGTGGAAGTGGCAATTTTGGAGGCTTTGAAGATATATTTGAATCATTCTTTGGTGGCGGAGGCGGTAGAAGTTCAAATCCTAATGCACCTAGACAAGGTTCAGATTTACAATATACACTAGATTTAAGTTTTAATGAAGCCATTTTTGGATTAGAAAAAAGTATTCGTTATAACCGTGAAGATGATTGTACAACTTGTAGCGGATCTGGTGCTAAACCAGGTACACAACCGGAAACATGTAGTAAATGTCATGGTGCTGGTACGGTAAATGTTGAACGTCAAACACCTCTAGGTCGTATGATGAGTCGTCAAGCCTGTGATCAATGTCAAGGTACTGGTCAAACAATTAAGGACAAGTGTGCGACGTGTCATGGTGCTGGAAGAATTGTTAAATCTCATTCAGTTAAAGTTAATGTTCCGGCAGGAGTTGAAGATGGTCAACAAATGCGTCTTGCGGGTCAGGGTGAAGCTGGAGCTAACGGTGGACCTTATGGTGATTTATACGTTGTTTTCAAAGTGGAAGAAAGTCCGATTTTTGAACGTGAAGGATCTGAAATATTCTATACTGAAAACATTTCATTTGCTCAATCAGCTTTAGGGGATGAGATAGAAGTTCCTACAGTTCATGGTAGAGTGAAGCTTAAAATTCCAGCAGGTACACAAACTGGCACTTCATTTAGATTAAAAGGTAAAGGTGTTCCTAAGTTACGTGGAGCAGGCAATGGTGATCAACGTGTCACAGTTATTGTCGAAACACCAACTGATTTAAACGAAGAACAGAAAAAACTTTTAAGAGAATTTTCTGTAGCTAGCGGCGATAAAGCGATTGTTGAGCAAGAAGAAGGTTTTTTCGATAAAATGAAAGATGCCTTCTCATCAGGAAATAAAAAGAAACGTAAATAAGAGTGGTGAAAAAAGCGATTAGCTCCAAGCAACTGGAGTAACTTATAACCAATTGGCTCTTTCAATTGATTATAAGTTTTGAAGTTACCGAAGGAGCAGATTTTTGAACCCAGACTAAAATAGAGTGATGAAGG
>CAUQFM010000045.1:0-16638 GCA_963517295.1 uncultured Vagococcus sp. | reverse complement strand
AAACAACACCAAATATTCCCTATATCCTTCTTTTTCCATTTCAGAAACAGGTATAAATCTTAACGCTGCCCCGTTAATACAATATCTTAACCCACCACTTTCCACTGGTCCATCTGGAAAAACATGTCCCAAATGAGAGTCAGCTTCTTGGCTTCTAACTTCTGTTCGTGTCCGTACTAAACTCGTATCTTTCAGCTCTTGTAACGTTGAGATAGGTTTAGTAAATGACGGCCATCCGCAACCTGCATCGTATTTATCTTTTGAAGAAAATAATGCTTCTCCTTTAACAATATCCACATAAATTCCCTCGTCAGAAAACTGATCAAACTCACTAGTAAAGGGATGTTCTGTCCCATTTTCTTGTGTCACTTGATATTGTAATGGTGTTAATTCTTTTCTTAACTCTTCTTGATTTTTACTCATAACAAGCCTCCTTAAAGAATTTTTTTCAAAACTTGATGAACATAACCGATAGGAAAACCAACGATTGAATAATAATCACCCTTAATTTCTTTAACAAATAAAGCTCCTTGTCCCTGTATTCCATAAGAACCTGCTTTATCACGATGCTCCCCTGTTGCCAAATAATTTTCAATATCCTCTGATTCTAAATCGTAAAAATAAACATCTACGCGTTCTGTTTTTTGAAAAATTTCTTTCGGTGTCGCTATGTAAATACTTGTCAATACTTGATGACACGTTCCACTTAACTGATGCAACATATTTCTAGCATCATCATCTGTTGCTGGTTTCCCCATAATTAAGTCACCTAAAACAACGGTTGTATCACAGCCAATAACTACATCATTTGGATAGTCTGCAACAATTACTGCTGCTTTTCCTTTAGCCATGCGTTCCACATAATCTAGAGGTATCTCTCCAAAATTTACCGTTTCATCAATATCAGCTGGTTTAATTAAAAAATCTGTGACTGATTTTTGAAGTAATTCTTTTCTTCTGGGTGAACTCGAAGCTAATATAACAGTCATATGGACATCTCCTTAATGTGAATCTTGGATTCTCTTAAACATTTTTTCCATATCATTATTTGTAAAACGAATCAAAACAGGTCGACCATGAGGACAATTAAACGGATTTTCACAGTATTTTAAATCTTCTAATAAAGCTCTTGCTTGTTTTTCATCTAAATAATGGTTGGCTTTAATCGATCGTTTACAACTCATCATAATCGCTGTATCTTCTCTAAATTTTGTGACACTGACTTTTCCTGTTTCTAAAAATATATCAATCATTTCTCTAACAATACTTTCTTCCTGTCCTCTAATGTACCAAGTCGGGTGGGCTCTCACAATAAAACTATTATTGCCAAAGTCCTCTAAAATAATACCCACTTCTTCAAGAACAGATAGACTTTCTTTAATTCGGATGAGATCATCTGCTGAATATTCCAAGACAATAGGGACTAATAATTCTTGAAGGTCATTCGAAACTTCACCAATTTTTTTTCTGAAATATTCATATTTAACACGTTCTTGGGCAGCATGTTGATCAATGATAAACAAACCCTCCTGATTTTGAGCAAAAAGATACGTTCCATGCATTTGACCAAAGTAATCTAAATCAGGAAAGACATCTTTTTTTTCATTAGGATTCGTCTCACTTATCGTCCTGTTTACTTCTTCTGACACACTATCTTCCTCAACATGGAAAGAGGTTTCTTCTCTTGTGAATAGCGGCTCTCTCTTTTTTTCATACGGTGTAAACTGAGTTTTTTCAACTGACTTTGTTTGCTCATCTTTAACATAGAAATCTCCAGTTACTTGATCAAAAGCTAAATCAATCGGATTACTTTCTTTTTCTGGCGTCATAATTGGTTTTCTTTCAGAAAAGTTCAAACCTAATTGCTCTACTTTTTCTTCTTGACCAAGGCGTTTTCTGTAAGGTGCGCAATCACTTGCATTTGGAATCAATAGTTGATCACTTAACACGTGTCTAATGGCATCTCTAATCAAAACAACAAGTTCTTTTTCTTTACTTAGACGAACTTCCTGTTTTGTTGGATGGACATTCACATCTACAAGTAGTGGATCCATTTCGATTTGAAGCACAACTAACGGAAATCTTCCCACCATTAATTTTGAGCCATAACCTTCAACAATCGCTTTATTCAATATGTAGTTTTTTATATAGCGACCATTAATAATCAATGACAAATAATTACGACTTGCTCGAGTGACTTCTGGTAGAGAAATATAACCTGACAGATGAAAATCTAAATCTTCTCGGTCAATTTCTAGCATTTTTTTCGCTGTGGCTACTCCATAAATCCCTGCAATAGTTTGTTTTAAATCGCCACTTCCTGTTGTCGTTAGCATTCGATTGTCATCATGAACTAAACGAAAAGCCACATTCGGGTGACTCATCGCCAAACGATTAACGATATCTCCTACATTAGCCAGCTCTGTTTGTAGTGTTTTCACATATTTAAGGCGAGCTGGTGTGTTAAAAAATAGGTTTTCAACAGTAATACTCGTTCCTTTTCTCAAAGAATGAGGTTTATGCTCTTTTACTTCACCACCGGATAAGAAGAGATAACTACCATCACCGATACCTGTCGATGTTTCTAATGTCACTTCTGACACTGAGGCGATACTTGGAAGCGCCTCTCCTCTAAATCCTAAAGATCTAATTCTAAACAAATCATCTCGACTATGAATTTTACTCGTTGCATGACGCTTAAAGGCATTTAAAACATCATCTGCCTCAATTCCTTCACCATTATCCACAACTTGTATTTTTTTAAGTCCCGACTCTTCCAAAAAGATATCAATTTGAGTACTACCGGCATCAATCGCATTTTCAACTAACTCTTTCACAACTGACGCTGGGCGTTCAACCACCTCACCTGCTGCAATTTGATTGGCAAGCGTTTGAGATAATTCTTCAATTTTCGTCATGACACTTCCCCCTATATATTAAAGTTGTTTTTTCAAATTAAATAAATAATTCAAAGCATCCATTGGTGTCATTTCCAGTAAACTTAACTCTTTCAGCTCATTTAACACAGCTGTTTCTTTTTCAGAATTACCATTGAATAAAGAAAGCTGCTCAGTTTCTTCAACAACAATTGGTTCTACTTTTTTGATTGTCGCTTTAGTTTCCCTCACCATCTCTGGTGTTTTATTTTCTAGGTGAACTAAAATTTCAGTGGCTCGTTCTAATAAATTTTCTGGCAACCCAGCTAGTTTTGCTACATGAACTCCGTAACTTTTATCTGCAGGGCCTTCCATCATTTTATGTAAGAAGACAACTTCCCCATCTTTTTCAACGGCGCCAACATGAATGTTCTTCAAACCAGATAATTCTTCTTCCAAAACAGTGATTTCATGATAATGAGTTGAGAACAACGTTTTAGCTTTTACATTTTTATGAATGTATTCAATAATCGCTTGGGCTAGTGCCATCCCGTCATAAGTAGCTGTTCCTCGTCCAATCTCATCAAATAAAATCAGGCTTCTCGGTGTCGCATAAGTTAAGGCTTGATTAGCCTCCATCATTTCTACCATAAAAGTACTTTGCCCAGATATCAAATCATCTGATGCTCCAATTCGAGTGAAAATTTGGTCAAAAATCGGTAAGGTTGCTTTCTCACAAGGAACAAAACAACCTATTTGAGCCATAATAACGGTTAATGCTAATTGTCTCATATAAGTACTTTTACCGGACATGTTGGGTCCAGTAATCAAAAGCATTGACGTTGCTTCATCCATCATAACTGAGTTTGGCACATATTCTTGATGACCTAAAACTTTTTCTACCACTGGATGACGACCCTCAACTAGTTCTAAATGATGCTTATGGCTGACTAATTCAGGACGAACATAATGATATTGCTCACTAATATCAGCAAAACTTTTAATGACATCTAAACTTGCTAATGATTTAGCTAACTTTTGTAAGAAATCAATTTCTTTTTTAACTTCTTCTCTGACTTCTATGAATAACTTGTATTCTAGTTCTTGAGATTTCTCTTCTGATTCTAAAATTAAGGTCTCGATCTCTTTCAACTCTGGCGTGATATAGCGTTCTGCATTAGCTAGAGTTTGCTTTCTTTCATAACGCCCTTCAGGCAATTGATCTATATTACTTTTCGTTACTTCGATAAAATAACCAAATATACGGTTAAACTTAATTTTTAACGTTCTAATTCCAGTTGCCTTACGTTCTTTGGCTTCTAGCTCCGCAATCCATTGTTTACCATTTCGCATAGCATCTCGGTAAGTATCTAACTGTTCATTGTAACCATCGCGAATGATATTACCCTCTGTAATCGCAAGAGGGGCTTCTTCATTAATTGAGCCTTCTATTAGATTTACTAACTCATAAGCCGGAACTAAGTCTACTAGTAACTCATCCCACTCGCCTTGATTAATGCCTTCAAGAACTTCACGGATATTTGGTACTTGGTTGAGGGATGTCATTAATTGAATTAAATCACGACCATTAACCGTTCCAAAAGCCACACGACCTGCTAATCGTTCCAAATCATAGACTTTGCGTAGCTTTTCTTTTAAGTCCATGCGCTCAAAATAAGCATTAAGTAAGCTTTCCACCATATTTTGACGTGTCACAATCGCTTGTTCTTCAACTAAAGGTCGATCTAACCATTGTTTTAACAGTCTGGCACCCATAGCAGTATTGGTTTCATCTAACAACCATAATAAGGTTCCTTTTTTCTCGCCCGTTCTGATCGATTGAGCCAATTCTAAATTATATTTAGAATAGTAGTCCATTTTTAGATAATGATCTGTTTGATAGCTAACTGCTTGTTGTAAGTGATCTAAGCTTCTTTTTTGTGTGACTTGTAAATAAGAAATCAACGTTTTTGCGCCGATTATTAAGTTTTCGTTTTCTAGTTTAGCAATCAAAACGCTCATTTCAGAAGTTATAGTGTCCACTGCTTGATGTTTAGAAATCAAAATACCGTGATGTTCTAATTTTCCCTCTAAATCTTCACCTACACTTGAACCAAGCACTATTTCTTTTGTCTGCAAACTTTCACATTCATTAATAATGCCATCCACCGAATCCAGTATAGTAACCTTAATTTCACCTGTACTTAAATCAGCATATGAAAAACTATACTTACTCTCTTTCTCAATAAAAGTCACAGCTGTTAAATAATTATTTTCTTTAGATCCCACATCATTATTAGTTAAACGTGTTCCTGGCGTCACTAGCTGAACAACTTCTCGTTTAACCATGCCTTTGGTTGTTTTAGGATCTTCAACTTGCTCACAAACTGCAACTTTATAACCTTTTTCAATCAAACGATCTATGTAGCCTTGAGCTGCATGATGAGGAATCCCACACATTGGAATCGGATCATCTGCATTTTTATTACGACTTGTTAACGTTAATTCTAATAATTGTGACACTTGTTCTGCATCCTCATAGAACATTTCGTAAAAATCACCTAATCGATAGAACAAAAAAGCATCTGGATACCCTTCTTTGATATTAAAATATTGTTCCATCATTGGGGTATGTTTTGTTTTTTGTGGCACCAGACAACACCCTTTCTATTTCTTATGCTCTAATTTTTCTTCTAAACCGTCATTCACACTTTTTTCTAATAAATGGGTCATGTGTTGCAACAAATCATTTGCCTCAACTAATTTTTCTCTGTAAACAATGACCAATGGATGTTCATCAAATTCTTTTTGTTTATCATTAGCTAGACGCAGCGCTTCTTTTTCTGCTTCCGGTTTGTCGTAGTGTGCGTATTGAACCGCATCTTTTTGATGTGCTTTAATACTCTCTACTAATTCTTTCAATCCTTCGTGTTGATCTACTTTTTGGGCAATTTCTTTGTATGAACTAATAATTTCATTTTCACCAAGTTTATCTAATAAGTTTTCTAAGGTTTTTGCGATTTTTTCTTCGTATTGAAACTCACGATCTAACATACTTATTAGCTCCCTATTCTTTAAATGGACGATCAGGATTAATTAATCCTGCTTCGATTTTTTTCGTTTTACCTGTTGTATCATCTATGTCAATCACACAGTAAGATAGCAGTTCACGCCCCTCTGTCACCACTTCAAAGCGATGAGGTAACGCTGTTCTAAATTTTTCGATAACAGCTGTTCTATCCATTCCTAAAATACCGTCATAAGGTCCTGTCATTCCAACATCTGTGATGTACCCTGTTCCTTGTGGTAAAATTCTGGCATCATTGGTTTGTACATGGGTATGTGTTCCAACAATCGCTGAAACACGGCCATCAATATACCATGCCATTGCTTGTTTTTCACTTGTCGTTTCGCCGTGGAAATCCACAAAAATATTTGGCGTACGTTCACTTGCTTCGGCAATTAATTCATCAATCACTGTGAAAGGATCATCAATTGCTGTCATAAATGCGCGAGCTTGTAAGTTGATTACTGCTAACTCCACCTGATTTACCTTAACAAATACCATACCGACACCTGGTGTTGTCGCTTTTGGAAAATTGGCTGGGCGAACCATTTTCTTAGCATCATCTATAAATTCAAAAATCTGGTGATTATCCCAGGTATGATTACCTAATGTCACCACATCTGCTCCGTCTTGGAGGAATTTTTTATATATTTTTTCAGTAATACCGCGACCTGCTGCTGCATTTTCACCATTAATAATAGTGACTTGTGGACGGTATTTCTTTTTTAATTTTGGTAAATAAGTGGTAATTGTGTCTCTTCCTAATGATCCTACTACGTCTCCGCAAAATAAAATTCGCATGAATTTTGTCCTCTTTTCTAATTAGCTACTTTGTTCATTCTATCAATTTTTTGGCTTAAATAAAAGTAAACATCATCCTTTTAACCCCTAGTTTTCAAGAATATGTTAAAATGAGTACCATATAAAATACAAGAAAGGAGCTAGTCATTATGAAAGCACCTATTATTATTTTTGGTGGCAGTGGTTTTATTGGTCAAGCCGCATGTCAAGAAGCTATCAACCGTCAACTTCCTGTAATCAGTATTTCAAAACATGGAAAACCTAAAAAAGAAGAACTTTGGATGTCTTCACCTCTCATCAATTGGCTTAGTATAGATATTTTTAAAGACGATTCTTGGAAAAATTATATTTCATCCAAAACACCTTGTATTAACTTAATTGGTCTTTTTTTTGAAAATAAAAAAAGAGGTCTGACTTATGAAAAAATAATTGTTCAAGCCAGTCATTTAATTAGTGAAGAAGCTCAACTCAAGCAAGCTCCTTACCTTTTCTTGTCAGCTAAAACAGGTCCTTGTGGCTATATTGAAGCTAAAAAAAAGGCAGAAGCTGATTTATTCCAAAAGACCAACCCAACTATTATTATTAGAAGTGGTTTAGTAACGACTAAACAACGACCTTTTGTTTATACACAAGGAGTTGTCATTAAAGCGGCAACACATCTCCCTCTCATAAAAAAAACAGCGACAAAAGTTTTTCCTGTTCCATTAAAGAAATTAGCAGTAACTATCATCAATGAATCTATCCATCCCAGTCACAAAATAATCGAAGACATTCGTTAAATAGGAGTTATAATCATGAACATACTAATTACTTCTGGTGGAACTTCTGAAAAAATAGATGACGTCCGCCATCTGACCAATCATGCCACAGGACGTTTAGGCAAAGAAATTGCACTAGCTTTACAAGATGAACCGCTAACCATTCACTATGTCCATGGTCCACAAGCTATTTTACCTGATAATCAAAATTGTCAGTTTTATCCAATCTCCTCCGTCAAAGAACTTTATAACATCATGGAGAAATTACTAACTACTATTTCTTTTGATTACGTCATTCACAGTATGGCCGTCAGTGATTATGAGCTGGATGTCGCAACTGACGAAGAACTCTTAGCAAAAAAAATTGCTGAAGATGTACTAAATCGCTCATTTGAAACAACCGAAGAATTAACAACTATCATAAAAAATAGTCTGCTTCATTCTGATAATCTCCATCAAAATAAACAAAAAAAAATAAGCTCTAAAAACGAAAAACTTATCTTGATGATGAAGAAAGCACCTAAAATCATTGGTCATATCAAAGAGTGGCAACCTAACACTTACTTGATTGGTTTCAAATTACTAGTTGATGTTCCTGAAGAAAAATTAGTTGCTGTTGCACAGGAAAGCATTGTTAAAAATCGTGCTGACTTAATTCTAGCTAATGATTTAATCCATATCAAAGACTCTCAACATCTAGCTTTACTTGTCTCAAAAGATGGAATCGAACAACGTTACACAACAAAAAAAGAAATTGCTCAAGGAATTAAAAAAATAATTCTATCAAAATAAAAAGGAGTCTTATTATGCCGACTGTCTTGCTTGGTATTTCCGCTAGTATATCTGCTTATAAAGCCGCAGATATTACGAGCCAATTAAAGAAAAAGAACATTGATGTCGAAGTTATCATGACAAACAATAGTACTAAAATCATTCCACCACTAACTCTACAAGTTTTATCCAAAAATAAAGTGTACACAGATGTGATGCTAGAAGAAAATCCTATGGAAATTAACCATATTGATTTAGTTAAACGAGCTGATTTATTTTTAATCGCACCAGCATCAGCTAATATCATTGGCAAAATAGCTAACGGAATCGCTGATGATATGTTATCGACGACAGCTCTAGCAGTTCACGATATCCCAAAATTAATTGCGCCAGCTATGAATACTTATATGTATGAAAATTTAGCGATGCAAGATAATTTAGAGAAACTAAATCGTTACGGTTATCAGTTCATCGAGCCTAAAACAAGTTTATTAGCTTGTGGAGATTACGGTAAAGGGGCATTGGAAGATGTTGGCATCATCGTTGATACTGTTTGTCGTATTTTAAATCAATCTAAGGAGTAAACTAATCTTGAAAACGAAACAATTAACTTTAACAGCCATTTTTATGTCTATTATTCTTTTATTTTCTTTCACACCACTCGGTTTTATCAATTTAGGCTTTATTAAAGCCACATTGGTTCATGTTCCGGTTATTATAGGCGCCATTATTCTAGGACCACGGATTGGAGCCTTTTTAGGGTTAACTTTCGGAATTTTAAGTATTGTTATCAATACAACGGCTCCTTCTGTTTTATCTTTTGCTTTCTCACCCTTCATTCCCGTACTGGGAACAAATGAAACTAGTCTCTGGGCCTTAGTTATTGCCTTAGTTCCAAGGGTTTTAACAGGAGTCATTCCTTTTTATGTCTTTAAATGGCTACAGAAAAAAGAAATTAAATCAAATACTGCTCTTTTCATCGCAGGTGTTTCTGGTTCTTTAATAAATACCATCCTCGTGATGAACCTAATCTATTTTGTTTTTCAAGACGCTTATGCTACTGCTAAACAAATGGAAATCGGTGCTGGTCTATACAAAGCTGTTCTTTCTGTTATCTTAATTAACGGCGTTCCTGAAGCTATTATCGCAGGAATTGCGACAAGCGCCGTAGCCTCAATTCTGCTAAAGGTCTACCATAAAAATAGGACCTAAGCATGACGTCTCTTCTTCAAGCTGATGCTATTATTAAGACATCAACAAGACAGGAGAGAAATCAGATGAATGAAAAAAGTAACTGGCTTCGCGTGATAGTCATTGCACTAATCATACTTATAGGCCTAAAATTATTACCCTTTATTGTCGGTTTAGTCGCAGTCATGATCAAATTAGCGATGGTTCTAGTTATTGTTTATTGTTTAGCACAATATTTTTCTAAATCATCACGTAGATATAACTCCTATAAATAATTTTTAACAACAAAAAACACCCAATGATCCCCCTCATTGAGTGTTTTATTTTTGTTAAAAGTAGCGCCCCACGTTCTTTTCTATTTTATCTTTTTAAAATTCAAATACATCGAACCATAAATCAGACCTAAGATCAGGACAATAAAAATAGTTTTATTTGTATTAGTTGCTAGCAACGCTTTAGTGCTTGGAATATGTTGAACTGTGGGGATTAGATTTAGAAGCGCTAAACTCAAAATTGAATAATAATATTCCTTTTTCTTCTTTAGTAAAAGCCACAATGAATAGATCATTAAACCACCCCAAGTAATAACTAATCCTGTCATTGACGGAACTGAAATATTTAACCATAAACTACCTAAGTAATTCGATACAAAAGTTAAACCAATAAAAAGAAAACTAATAAAAAAAGCAATAACATATTCTTTTTTCTTATTTGTATTTGGCTTAAATGTAAATTGATTTATCACCCAAAATACAAGCTTAACAAAAGCTAAACTAATCAATCCATTAAATATTAACGTTAGAATATCTATGCTGGGATTAATTTTTGTTAAACTAGAAAACAGTGAAAAAAGTGAACTAATTCCAAAAACAAGTAAAATCAATTTCACTTTTTTACTTGTTGCTATCTTCGGTAGTTGGTTTAATAGATTATCTAGCATCGGTTGAGGATTTTCTCCAAAAAAGGCCTCTGCACTCTCACCATTACTTTGAGCTTCTAAAATATCTTTTAATAATTCTATTAAAATAAGTTCTATATCTAATTCAGCATGAAATAAAGATTTAGTTCTAATATAAATTAATACTTTTTCATAATATTCTTTATTCTCTGGCGTTAATTTTTCCCGCAACACATTATTTTCTTCGATTAATTTTTCTTCTTTAGTCATTTTATTTTTCTCCACTTCTCTCTAAAATATGATGAACATTATCCGTTAAAAGCAACCATTGCTCTTTAAATTCTAATAACCGTTCATAGCCGGCTTCGGTTAAAGTATAATATTTTCTGTCTGGACCATCTGGTGAAGGTTGTATTTCACCTATAATAGCGTCTTGTTTTTCTAATTTTTGGAGTAGCGGATAGATTGTGCCGCCAACAATGTCATCAAATCCAGATTTCCTAAGTTCTTGGACTAGCTCATAACCATAAATTTTTTCTTTTTGAATAATTGCTAACACACAACCTTCAAGAACACCTTTTAACAACTGCGTTTGCTTCACACTAATCCTCCTCACTACTTTGTTTTACATAGTAGATAAATTATATCAAGTTTCAACTACTATGTAAAGCAAACTAGTTAAATACAAAAAAACTTGAGATTAAATTCTCAAGTTTTAAACTTTTACTATTTAACTGTAACACTTACCATACGACGACCAAACTGTCTACATTCTTCGATTGTATTGTAATGTAAATCAATACGGTTACCTTTAATATCGCCACCAGTATCTCCTGCTACAGCAATACCATAACCTGATACTTCAACCACTGATCCTAGAGGAATTGTATTAGGATCTACGGCAATAACACGTGAATTTTGACGTAAATCAATACCTGTCGCTGTAAAAAAAGTCAAACCAGGTTGTGTATATGAATAACCCGTTGCTTCCATTTGCATTGATTGACCACCCGTACTTGGTTGAGTCGGTTGTTCTGGTGCTGTTGGTGGTGTTGTAGTAGTTACTGATTCTTCTGTTGATTCTGAAGTTGGTGTCTCTTTTACTTCACTAGAAGATGTATTTGTTTTTTCTTTTGCTACTTGTACTTGTACTTGTGATTTAGCTTCCACTTCTTTGCGGTTTGCTACTTCAACTGCCGCTTTTTTAGCTTGAGCTTCTTTAACCACGCGTTCATTAGATAATTTTTCTAATGCTGCCTGATTATTGCTTAGTTCGCTTTTTAAAGAAGAAACATCTTTTTCTAGTGTACTTGTTTCTTGTTCCATTGAACTTTGTTTTTCAGTCAATGTTGCTTTATTTTCTTCTAATCCAACTTTCAACTCATCTAGTTTTTCTTTATCTTCTGAGAGTGAATCCACTTTAGATTTTTCTGCACCTTGTAAAACAGTCATTGCATAGGCACGATTAAAGAAATCTGATATATTTCCAGATGATAACAAGGCATCTACTAAATTAAATGAAGAGCCATTTGATTGGATATTTTGCATACGTCCAGCCATAGCTTCAGTTCTTTTAGTAATACTTGCTTCTGTTTTTTCTATATTTTTTTCTGTATCTTTAATAGTCACTTCTGCTTCTGAAACCTCTGTTTTTAGAGTTTCAACTTCTTGATATTTTACGTTAACTGATTCCAGTGCCTTATCTATTTTGTTGCTAATCACAGTGCTCTCTTTTTTTACTGCTTCTTCATTCGATGCAGCTAAAGACATCACTGGTGATAATGACAAAGCAACAACAGATAAAAGCATTACGGATAATCCTCTTACTTTCAACAACGACAACACCTTTCATTTATACCGTCCAATTTAATTCTGTCCTAATTATACAAGAATATTGCTTGCTCTTTGTAACAATCTCTTTACAAATTATTACAATTTAAGCTAAGCTGTACCTATCATGTAACAGTTAGGAGCTTTTTTATGACAAAACAAATTTACTTTGCAAGCCCACTATTTTCAGATATGGAACGCCACTATAATGACTATCTCGTGAGTAAGATTCGCGAAAAATATCCCAATGAGTCTTTTTATGTTCCACAAGAGCAAGGCGATATTAATAATAAAGAAAGTTACGCCAATGCTATGATGATTGCTAAATATGATACAGAGGCATTATTGAATAGTAAGTTAGTTGTCGCTATTTTGGATGGTGCTAGTATTGACGTTGGTGTTGCTTCTGAAATTGGTGTTGCTTACCAAGCTGGTATTCCTGTTCTGGGTTTGTTTACTGACTCTAGACAGCAAGGTGCTTCTAATCAAAAAAAAATAGAAGCTCTAAATGACGTGGCTGAATCTCAATTCCCTTACGTTAACCTCTACACTGCTGGTTTAATCAAGCTAAATGGAGAAATTATTAATGCCGAGCAAGCGTGGATTGAAGCAATAGAAACATACTTAAATTAAATGATTTTATTTTAACAAAGAGAAGGCTGACCTAACTGTCAACCTTCTCTTTGTTTATACGAATAATTTTACTTCCTTTTAAAATAAGCTTCTCTGACGTACAATGTGACTAGTTAAATAAATATTAGAAAGGCTGAGTCTATGTTATCCCTCATGCGTTACGCAAATAAATATAAAAAACAACTTATTTTAGGTCCTTTTTTTAAGTTGCTTGAAGCCATTCTAGAATTATTTCTTCCCCTTTATATGGCAAAATTAATTGATCAAGGAATTAGACAACAAGATTCAGAATACACCATAAAAATGGGTATTTATATGCTGATTATGTCAGTAATCGGTCTTATTTGTGTCATGATTTGTCAGTATTATTCTTCGATTGCCTCACAAGGGTTTGGAACTGAACTTCGTAAGGCTGTTATGAAAAAAATTAATCAGTTTTCTCATCAAGAAATTGATCATTTTGGCTCTGCTACACTGATTACTAGAACAACTAGTGATATCAATCAACTTCAACTCGCTCTTGCGATGCTGATTCGGTTAGTTATTAGAACACCTTTTCTTAGCATCGGTTCAATTATTATGGCTTTTTATATTGATGTCCAAATGGGTATTATTTTTTTATTAACGATTCCTATTTTTTCAATTATTTTATTTTTCATTATGAAAAAAACTGTTCCTTTATATAAAAAAGTCCAACAAAAAATTGATCATTTAAATGCCACGATTAGCGGAAATCTAAGTGGCGTTCGAGTGATTCGTGCTTTTTCTAAAAAAGAAAAAGAAATTAATCATTTAGGAGAAGTCAGTGACGATTTAGCCATTGCTTATAAAAATGTAACCAATCTTTCAGCACTTCTTTCACCTAGTACAATTTTTATCATGAATTCAGCTATTATCGCTATTCTTTATTTCGGTGGAATTAACGTTAATTTAGGTCATTTACAATCTGGACAAGTACTAGCCTTAATCAATTACATGACTCAAATGTTACTTGCTCTTGTCGTTGTTTCAAATTTAGTCGTTATCTTTACTCGGGCTTTTGCTTCTGCTGAGCGGGTGAATGAAATTTTAGACCTCACACCTCAAATTGAAACAATTAATCACAAAACAATGACAACTCCTTGGGATAACAAGAATCTTTTAGCTTTTGATAATGTTTCCTTTAAATATACCGAAAATAGTGGTTATGTTTTAAAAGATCTAACTTTTTCACTAGAGAAAAAACAAACACTCGGAATTATCGGACCCACAGGAAGCGGAAAAAGTACCTTGATTCAATTAATCCCTTATTTCTATCTGCCAACTAAAGGCTATATTTATGTTAATGAAAAAGATGTTACGACTTATAAAACTGGAAATTTAAGAGAACATATCGCCATTGTCCCACAAAAAAGTGCCTTATTTAGCGGAACGATTCGCAGTAATTTACTTGTTGGAAAACCAGACGCAACAGATGCTGAATGTTTTGAAGCATTAAAATGGGCACAATGTCTTGATTTTGTAGAATCTCTTCCAGAAAAATTAGATGCTGAAGTCTTTGCACAGGGGCAAAATTTTTCCGGTGGCCAAAAGCAACGACTTAGTATTGCCCGTGCCCTTATACGAAAGCCAGATCTTTTGATTATGGATGATTGCTTAAGCGCCCTCGATTATCAAACTGATTTTCTTATTAGGCAAGCTTTAAAAGAAAATTTTAAAGAATCGACAGTCATTATTATTTCTCAACGTGTTTCCTCTGTTAAAGAAGCAGACGCGCTATTAGTATTAGACGAAGGAGAACAGGTAGGGTTTGGGACACACGATTCCTTATTAGAACAATCAATTGTTTATCGACAAATTGTTCAGTCCCAATCAGAAGAGGAGGAGATTAGACATGCGTAGAGCACGTTTTTCTACAAAAAGTCCCCGCCGTTTTTTAGACTATTTAACCGTTTTTAAAATGGAAATATTTCTTGCTACATTCTTCGGTTTAATTAACGGTGCTTCGGTTGTTACAATGACTTATTTTATTGGTCAGTCTATAGATACCATGCTCGGAGCGCAACAAGTTAATTTTAGCAAGTTACTCCATATTATCTCGTTGTTACTCGGCATTACAGTTATCACCACTTTTTCTCAGTGGATTATCCAAATTTTAGGCAATCGAGTGGCTTATTTTTCAGTCGCTAAACTTCGAAAAGATGCTTTCTATCATCTTAACCAACTGCCTTTAAAATACTATGATCGAACTGCTCACGGAGATATCATGAGTCGTTTTACTAATGATTTAGATTACGTTTCAGAAGCATGTGCTTTAATTTTTAATAATGTTTTTTCTGGAATGACGATCGTCGTTATTTCATTGATTAGTATGTTTAGTCTGAGTACAACTCTCACTTTTATTGTTCTTATATCAACAGCTCTAATCTTTTTAGTTAACTGGCTAATTGCCACAAAAAGTCAAAAAAAATTCGCTCTTCAACAAAAAACAGTCGGTGATATTTCAGGCTTTTTATCAGAAACTATTTATCAACAAAAAGTAATTAAAGCATTTCAGTTCGAAGAAACGTCTCAAAGTAATTTCGAAACATTAAATACTAAATTACAAAACGTAGGACAAAAAGCACAATTTATCTCTTCTTTAACAAATCCTTTGTCTCGATTTATTGACCATTTAGGTTATCTTTTAATTGGTGTGATTGGTGGTTTACTTGTCATTAAATCACCAGAGACAATGACAATTGGGATTATAACAAGTTTTATCATCTACTCTAGCCAATTTTCAAAACCGTTTATTGAATTATCCGGAATTACTACTCAAATTCAAACAGCCATTGCAGGATTAGATCGTGTTTTTAATTTAATAGATCAAAAAGAAGAACTTCCTGATAGTCAGCTTAATTCAAATTTCGATGTTATTTCTGGGGAAATTATTTTTAAACATGTTTATTTCTCATATCAAGATAACCAAACATTAATTGAAGATTTTAATTTAGTTGTGCAACCAGGTGAAACAATCGCTATTGTTGGGAAAACAGGTGCTGGTAAATCCACATTGGTTAACCTCTTAATGCGTTTTTATGACGTTACTAAGGGTTCAATTTCTATTGATGATATTCCTATTCAAGATATTCCTCGTGATAAACTAAGACAATCATTTGGAATGGTCCTTCAAGAAACTTGGCTTTTTGATGGTACAATTTGGGATAACTTAACTTTCGGCTATCCGAAGGCAACTAAGGAACAAGTTATTTTAGCTTGTAAAGAAGCTTCTATTTATCATTTTATTGATACCTTGCCTGACAAATTTAATACACAGCTAGGTCAAAGTGGCTTAAGTATCTCTGATGGTCAAAAACAGCTATTAACGATTGCTCGAACTATGATTAGTCAACCTAAAATGCTGATTTTAGATGAAGCAACTAGCTCTGTAGATACTTTAACTGAGCAACAGATTCAAGCGGCATTCTTAAAAATGATGGAAAATAAAACCAGCTTTATTATCGCTCATCGTTTATCCACTATCAAAAAAGCTGATAAAATTATGGTAATGGATCAAGGGCGTGTGGTAGAAATTGGCACTCATGATGAATTACTGAAAATTAATAATGGTTTTTATTTCACTTTATACCATGCACAATTTAAACGTTCATAAAAAAAAGCCGAGATTAAACTAATTAAAGTTTGATCTCGACTTTTTTATTCGGACTCATTAGTATTGTATTTCACAAAATCAAGTATTGCTAACAACGCAACTAAAGCAATCTCATTCTCAGGTTCAAAGATCGTCAATTCGTAAGAATCTCCCATTGAAACCCATCTTTCTCGAATTTT
>CAUQFM010000044.1:0-16804 GCA_963517295.1 uncultured Vagococcus sp. | reverse complement strand
TTAATATTCATTAAATAAGTGATGATTGAAAGTGCTAAAAATATGAAGAAAAGTGTCAAGATAAAAGGAGTGGCATTTAAACCGTTTTCGGATAATCCAATCATTGATTTAAGTAACGTCAATAAACTAGCTTTTAGTTCAGGACTAATGATTTGAATAATTATACTAATTAAAATTGGAATGATTACGATTAAACCTAATATAATAAGTTTCTTTAATCCAGTTACACGGTCGTTAAAAGTACCTGCCACTGAACCAATGGCACTTGCAAAGAGTAGCAAAGTAAAAAGAAATAAGAAGCTTAATAAAAAATTGTTTTTTGTGTAAATATCAATTAAGAAAATCGTAACATGAAAATTTTGTGGTAAAATTTTACCAGCGATAAAAGTAAATAACATTAATATAATAGAAAAAACAGTCGCTAGAATAGCGTTTGAAATTAAAGAAGATAAAAATATGTTAAGTCTAGACATCCCGTTTTGGATGAATAATTTAAAATCAGTGCTAATACCAAAAAAAGCTAAAATAATCATAAAAATTATTCCAGGGATTAAGGCGTCAGTACTAACGGTGTTGTTAGTACTAGAAAAGTAGACTCCGATTAGGGGAAAACCAACCGCAAATACTAAAAAATAGACTAAAAAGATACAAGATGATTTAATTTGATATTTAAAACGATACGAAATAGCTGTGGATAGTTTCATAGAAAACCCTACTTTCTTTTAGTTAATTGAATGAAGTAATTTTGTAAATTTAAAGGTGAAACAGAAATATCATTTGAAAAATTATCAGGTAATTGACCAGTGATGTGAACACTAATGAAGTCACCGAGTTCTTCCTGTCCAAGAATTTTAGTATCTTTAACAGCGGCTAAAACACTTGTCTTAGGACCTGATAAAGTGAATGATGTTTCAAGAATGGTTGAAATATCCTCAGTTACTGCGACTTGTCCCTTATCAATAATGATGACACGTTCTAAAAGATTCGTGATTTCCTCAATTAAATGAGTTGAAATAATAAAAGTTCGAGCTCGAGCATCATAAGTTTCAATTAAAAAACCATAGAATAACTCTCTGTGAGCAGCGTCTAAACCTAATACAGGTTCATCTAAAAAGATATAATCGCAAGGAACGCAAAGGGCAGTAATTAATTTAGCGATACTGCGGTACCCAGTTGATAATTTTTTAAAGGTCATTTTTGGACTTAACTCAAATTCTGTGACCATTTTCTCAGCAAGTTCCCAATCAAATGAACCATAAAATTGTTCTGAAATTTTAAAAATGTCTTTAACTTTCATTGAGGAAGGGAAGAGGTTATCTTCACTCATTAGATAAATATTGTTTAAGGATGTTTCATTATCGAAAACATTATCATCATCTAAGATAACTTGCCCGCTTGTTGGAACGCTCCGATTATTAATGATGTTAAGCAACGTACTTTTTCCTGCACCATTTCGACCAAGTAATCCATAAATTTTATTTGGTTCGAAAGTGATATTAATAGTATCTAAAGCTTTTTTATCTTTATAATCTTTGGTGATATTTTTAATTTCTAAACTCATGATTGATACCCTCTTTCTAAAATAGCTTTTAATTCTTCTAAGCTAATATTTAATTTTTTCGCTTCTTCAATGATTTGATGAACATCTTCGTTTAAGAATTCTTCCTTTTTCATTTTGATCACTTTCTCCTTTGCACCTGATAGAACAAACATGCCAATCCCACGTTTCTTTTCAATTAATTTTAAATCAACTAAAATGTTCATTCCCTTTAAAACTGTGGCTGGATTAATTTGATAAACTTTAGAAATCTCTGTAGTAGAAGGGATCTGAGAGCCTTCTTGATAAGCACCATTTAAGATGCCTTCATTGATTTGGTCAGCTACTTGTTGGAATAAAGGTTTGTCACCTGTGTAATTAAATTTCATGAAATCACCTCACTGCTTATTTAGTTAGTTGGTTATGTAACTAACTATATACCTGAGAGTGAAAACTGTCAATTATTTTTTAAGACTATCTTATGATACGCCAGGTGTGTTATAATTGATGAATTGAAAATAGGGAGTGATATAAATGGAAGAAAAACAAATAGAAAGTCTTCAATTGGTTGTTATTACAGGAATGAGTGGCGCTGGTAAAACAGTTGCAATCCAAAGTTTTGAGGACATGGGCTTTTTCTGTATTGATAATTTACCTCCAAGTTTAATTCCAAAATTTTGGGAATTAATCAAAGAATCTGGAAAGATTACAAAAATAGCTTTAGTGATTGATTTAAGATCACGTGCTTTTTTCCAAGAAATCCAAAGTATGTTAATTGAAATTGAAAATACCAAATTAGTAGATACAAGCATTATGTTCTTAGATGCTTCCGATAAAGAGTTAGTTTCTCGTTATAAAGAAACAAGAAGAACTCATCCTTTAGCGATGGATGGTTTAGTTACAGAAGGTATTGCTAAGGAACGTTCTTTACTAAGTGAATTAAAAGCAGAAGCTCAGTTAGTTATCGATACAACTAAATTAGCGCCAAGGGAATTAAGAGAGCGCATCATGTCTAATTTTAAATCTCAAGAGACTTCTACTTTTAGAGTTGAGATGGTTTCTTTTGGTTTTAAATATGGGTTACCAATTGATGCTGATATTGTTATGGATGTTCGTTTCTTACCAAATCCTCACTATGTGGATGAATTACGACCAATGTGTGGTAAAGATAAGCCTGTTTATGATTATGTAATGGCATCAGATATGACAGAAGATTTTTATAAAAAATACGAAGAGTTGATTTTGAGCATTTTACCAGGTTATAAAAAAGAAGGTAAAATGAGTTTAACCATTGCGATTGGATGTACAGGTGGACAACACCGCTCAGTGGCATTAACTGAACGTTTAGGACATCGTATTGAGCAAGATTATAAAACAAATATCACCCACCGAGATATTTCTAAAAGAAAAGAAACTGTTAATCGTTCATGAAAACTTACCGAATTAGAAGACCCAAGATCGTCGTTATCGGTGGCGGAACTGGCTTACCAGTTATCTTAAAAGGTCTTCGATATCAAAGTGCGGATATTACAGCGGTTGTTACAGTAGCAGATGATGGAGGAAGTAGTGGTGCTTTAAGAGAGAGTGTCAATATGAGCCCTCCCGGTGATTTGCGTAATGTATTGGTATCTTTATCTGACATGCCACAAATGTATGAAAAAATATTTCAATATCGTTTTAAACAAGAAGATGATTTTTTAGCAAATCATACGATAGGTAATTTAATTATTGCTGCTCTTTCTGAAATGAAAGAAAGTACCTATGATGCGATTCAATTGTTGACAAAATTTATGCATGTGGATGGTCATATTTATCCTGCTTCTGAAAAATCTTTAACACTTCATGCAAAATTTGAAGATGGAACAGAAGTTTCAGGAGAATCAAAAATTGCTGAAGATCGTAAAAAAATTGATTATGTTTATGTAAAAAATACAGTAGACGAAGAAACACCAAAAGCAGCACGCAAAGTTGTGACGGCGATTAAAGAAGCTGATATGATTGTTCTTGGTCCTGGTAGTCTTTATACAAGTATTTTGCCAAACTTAATGATCAGTGATTTAGGTCAGGCAATAGTTGACTCAGAAGCTGAAGTTGTTTATATCTGTAATATTATGACACAAAAAGGTGAAACTGAGCATTTTTCAGATGCGGATCATATTCGCGTTCTTCACAAACATTTAGGCACTAAATTTGTCAATACAGTTCTTGTCAATACAGAACCTATACCAGAAGATTACATGGATTTTGATGTCTATGATGAATATCTGGTTCAAGTACGTCATAATTTTCAAGGTTTAAGAGATGAAGAGTGTCGTGTGATTTCTGCAGACTTCTTGGAACTTAAAGACGGTGGCGTTTTCCATGATGGTAATAAAGTAGTAGAAGAATTATTTCGCCTAGTTTTGGGTACTAAATATTAAATAGTAAGGGAGTGAGTCAGGATGTCTTTTGCAGCGGATGTAAAAAAAGAACTGACCACATTGGAAGTTCATAAAGAGCATGCTAAGGCTGAATTAGCTGCTTTGATAAGAATGAATGGAGCGGTTACACTAGTGAATCGTCAGTTTGTTCTCAATGTACAAACTGAAAATGCGGCAATCGCCAGAAGAATTTATACCTTACTAAAAGATCATTATCAAGTAAATAGTGAATTATTAGTCAGAAGAAAAATGAAATTAAAAAAAAATAACGTTTATATCGTTAGACTAAAGCAAGGAACTCAGACCGTTCTAAATGATCTAGAAATTATGGATGATTTTATGTTTAGGACACGAGTATCATCTTCTATTATGGGAAATGAGCAAAAAATGCGTTCTTATTTGAGAGGGGCATTTTTAGCTGGTGGTTCAGTTAATAATCCTGAAACCAGTCGTTATCATTTAGAAATTTATTCGATGTATGAAGATCAATGTAATGATCTTTGTGAAATGTTGAGGTTTTATGATTTTAATGGTCGTGTTTTAGATCGTCGGAATGGTTTTATTGTTTATTTAAAAGGCGCAGAAGAAATTGCTGATTTTCTGATTTTAGTAGGAGCGACTAACGCCATGCTAAAATTTGAAGATGTTCGGATAGTTAGAGATTTGAGAAATTCAGTTAATCGTTTAATTAACTGCGAGAATGCTAACATGAATAAAACGGCAGATGCAGCAAAGAGACAAATTGAAAATATTCGTTTAATCAATGATCGTGTTGGTCTAGACAGTCTTCCGGAGAAATTAAAAGAAGTAGCCGAAATTCGTATAGAAAATCCAGAGATTAGCTTGAAAGAGCTTGGAGAGATACTACCTTCTGGACCAATAACTAAATCTGGCATTAATCATCGAATTAGAAAAATTAATGAGTTTGCAGAAAAATTATAAATCTGCAATACCAATAATAGTATTAACCTATCCTTACCAGATTTTGGTAAAGGTAGGTTATTTTGTTGTGAATTTTAATCTGACATGTTATTAAAACTTGTGAAATAATGCTATACTATTTCTAACTAAGGAAGGGTGAGTAAAGCTATTGAATACTAAAGATTTATGGCAGACTTACGTTCAATCAAATGAAGTTAATCAAAAATTACTACCGGAATATATTATTGATTCATGGAAGTATTGTACAGAACACTCAGTTAATCCATTCTCAAGACAAGGTGTTGAAAAAATATCTGATGTTGAATTAGCTTTACAAATGAAAGAAATGACCTTTTTAATCCAAACAGTGAAAAGTGAAATTAATCGTTTAAACGAATTTTTCTATATAAAGAAGCCACTCTTTATTTTAACAGATAAAAAAGGGACTATTTTATGGCGAGATGGTCATTCGGAAACACGTCATTTAGCGAATAATATTGAATTTTCAGAAGGAAGTATTTGGACTGAAAAAGCTGTAGGAACAAATGCAATTGGTATTTCTCTTAGAACGCTTCAAAGTGTCACAGTTGAAAAATTCCAACATTTTTCTGAAGCGTCACATCCATTTACTTGTAGTTCAACTCCTATTTTTAACGGAAATAATGAGGTTATTGCTTGTTTAAATGTTTCTACCATGGAGCAGATAAAAGAAGCTAACTATACATTGTTTGCCCTTAAAATGATTGCTAAAAATGTCCAACAAAGAGTAATTGAACAAGAGCTAAAAGAGACGAGAGAATTACTACTAGATGTTTTGGAAGAACCTTTCAGTCAAGCATTACTAGTTGGCTTGGATGGAAAAATTCTGTCAGTATCAGAAGATTATCAAAATCAGTATGAAGAGAATCAAGGCGAGTTGATTACTGATTTGATGAAACAAGAAAAATATCCATTTCAGAAACAAAAACTATATCAAAATAAAGAGTTAATAGGTTATTGTTATAAGCTAGAAAAAGGACAAGTAGAACCTTCTTTTGTAAGTTTTGGCATTACTTCAAAAAATCAAGAGTATCAACAATTTTTAAATCAACTATCTCAGGCAGCTAAATCAGAACTACCGATCCATATCTATGGTGAAACAGGTAGTGGAAAGGAAGTCTCAGCTAAAACGATCCACTACAATAGTAGTCGCCAATTTGGTAAACTTGTTTCTGTTAATTGCGGCGCATTGAGTGAGAACTTACTAGAAAGTGAGTTATTTGGGTATGTCTCAGGGGCCTTTACGGGAGCTAATTTATCTGGTTATAAAGGTAAGATTGAGCAAGCAGAACAAGGAACCCTCTTTTTGGATGAAATTGATAGTATGTCTAAACGGATGCAAGTAGCATTACTTCGCGCTCTAGAAGAAAAAAAAGTGACTCCTATTGGAAGTGATAAAGAAATTTCAGTTGATTTTAGATTAGTTACAGCAAGTAATCAAGATTTAAAAGAGCTAGTTAAACAAGGTGAATTCCGAGAAGATTTGTTCTATAGGCTATATGTGCTTCCATTAAATTTACCTTCTCTTAGAGAAAGGCAAGAGGACTTTGAAACATTGGTAGATGCCTTTTGTGAGAATAAAAAATGGAAACCAGCGTGGCAAAGAAAAATCAGTCAAATTGCTAGAGAGTATGAATGGCAAGGAAATATCCGTGAGTTTCAAAATTTTTTAGAACGTTTAGCTTTGTATTTTCCTAAAAAAGAACCAACATATGAAGAAGTAGTCGACTTAATTTCAATCGGTTCCATTAAATTATTACCTAAGTTAGACAATGATTTAGACGAACGATCAGAAATTATTCACACACTTCAAGCAACCAACTATCATGTGACACAGACAGCGGAAACACTAAACATGGCACGGAGTACTTTATATCGTAAAATAGATAAGTATCAGATAGATGTTACGAAAAAATTATAAATAAATAAGCCGTTAAACACGTAATTTTGTGTTTAATGGCTTATTTTGTTGCGACATTGTTGCATCATTTTTGTCTTATCGATCATTTGTTAAAACAAAAAAGTTTTATTTAAAGCGTTTTCTAAGTTGGCATGATATTTGCTTTAAGTAAAGTGTAGTGAAAAATAAGGAAGGTGATGTCATGAAAAAGTACAATCTGATTGTGATTGGAGCGGGTCCTGGAGGCTATGTGGCAGCTGTTGAAGCGGCACGTCTTGGTCAAAAGGTCGCTGTGATTGAAAAAGAAAAAATCGGAGGTACTTGCTTGAATGTTGGTTGTATTCCGTCAAAAGCTTATTTGAAGCATGCAAGTTGGGTAGACGAAATGGAAGAAGCCAATCGTTTTGGGTTAAAAAATACCTTGACTGACATTGATTATGCGAAATTAGTCGATCGAAAAGACGGTGTGGTTAATCAATTACAACAAGGGATTCATTATCTATTTAATCAAAATAAGATTGATTATTATGAAGGAGAAGCTGAATTAAGAACGTCACATGAAGTTGTAGTGAACAACGAGCTGCTTGAAAGTGAATATGTGTTGCTTGCGACAGGAAGCAAACCTTTTGTTCCACCGATTAAAGGCATTGATCAAGCTGCCTATCTAACGACGGACACATTCTTCAACTTAAGAGAATTGCCAGAGGAGTTAGTTATTATTGGTGGTGGTGTAATTGGTGTTGAGTTAGCTTTTGCTATGGCACCGCTGGGAACGAAAGTCACAATAATCGAGGTTGCTCCTAGTATTTTAATGACAGAAGACAAAGAAGCGACGCAACTTATTAAAAATCAATTGAAAAAAATGAAAGTCGAAGTCATTGAAGGGGCGAATATTAAACAAGTCACTCAAAAAAATGTCGAACTGACTAAACAAATAATTTCCTTTGATCAATTACTCGTAGTAACTGGACGTAAAGGAAATCTTGAAATTGGTAATTCGTTAAACTTAACAAAGACTGATAATCATAAATTTATTAAAATAAACCGTCATTATCAAACTTCTGTAGAAAATGTTTATGCAGTGGGAGATATTGTAGACGGGCTTATGTTAGCTCATGCAGCTAGTAAAGAAGGTGTTAAAGCGGTTCGCCATATGTTTGGTGAAAAAGAAGCACCGCTTAAGAATGAACAAGTCCCAAGATGTGTTTATACTCATCCTGAGATTGCTAGTTTTGGTTTAAGTGAAACGGAAGCTAAAGAAAAGGGATATGATACTTTAGTTTCAAAAACCCCTTACTCTGCAAATGGTCGAGCTATTGCAGGAAATGAAACCACAGGCTTTATCAAGGTTATTGCAGATAAAAAATACCATGAAATTTTAGGTGGTGTCATTGTGGGAAGTAACGCCACAGAGATGATTCACACGCTCTTAGCCATCAAAGAATCAGAAGGGCGTTTAGAAGAAATTGAAAAAATGACATTTGCTCACCCAACCCTTTCAGAAATGATCGGTGAACTTGGGAGCCAAATGATTTTCTAAGGAGGAAATAACAATGGAAAAAATGACAAAACAACAAGCAGAGTGGATTTATAAAAACATGAACGACATTAGAAATTTTGAAGATGAAGTGCATCGTATTTTTACAACAGGTGAAATACCAGGATTTGTCCATTTATATGCGGGAGAAGAAGCTGTTGCAACAGGCGTTTGTGCCCATTTAACAGACAAAGATTACATCACAAGTACTCACCGGGGTCATGGTCATTGTATCGCTAAAGGCTGTGATTTAAATGGTATGATGGCTGAAATTTTTGGAAAAGAAACAGGTCTTTGTAAAGGTAAGGGCGGTTCAATGCATATCGCTGATATCGATAAAGGCATGCTAGGTGCTAACGGTATGGTTGGTGGTGGATTTCCAATCGCAGTTGGCGCAGGTCTGCGTAATAAATACTTAAAAACTGATGATGTCGCTATTTGCTTCTTTGGAGATGGTGCATCGAATGAAGGAACTTTCCATGAAAGTATTAACATGGCTGCAATTTGGGATTTACCAGTTGTTTTTGTTTGTGAAAATAATGCCTTTGGTGAAGCGTCTGCAGTTGAGTATGCTTCTGGTTCAAAAACAATAGCTGAAAGAAGTGTCGCTTACGGAATTCCAGGTGTTCGTGTAGATGGTAAAGATTTAGTTGCAGTGTATGAAGCAGCAGGTGTTGCGATTGATCGTGCCCGTAGTGGTCAAGGGCCGACAATTCTAGAATGTGTAACGTACCGTAATTACGGACATTTTGAGGGAGACGAACAAAAATATAAATCAAAAGAAGGTAAAGAAAAAGAATTCGCTGACATTGATAATATTCCAGTTTTTAAAGAAGTAGCTATTAAAAATAAATGGTTAACGGAAAAAATAGCCAGTGATATTGAAGTTCAATCAGTTAAAGATGTCGAAATAGCTGTTTTATTTGCGAGAGAAAGTGATGTACCGAATCCAGAATGTCTCTATGAAGATGTATCAATTTAATCGAAAAAAACAATATGAGGAGTGACAAAAATGAGTAGAAGAATTACATTTATGCAAGCAGTTAATGAAGGTCTAGATATGGCTATGGATAAAGATGATCGTGTCATTTTGTTAGGAGAAGACTTGGCAGGCGGTACAGGAATTGAACATTTAAATGGAGAAGGTGCTTTTGGTGGCGTGTTTGGTGTCACAAAAGGTTTAGTTGAAAAACATGGTTATGAGCGTGTGATTGATACGCCGATTTCTGAAATGGGTTATATGGGAGCAGCAGTTGGAGCGGCAGCGACTGGTTTACGCCCTGTTCCAGAATTAATGTTTAATGATTTCTTAGGCTTCTGTTTCGATACTTTACTAGCTCAAGGTTCTAAAATGCGTTACATGTTTGGTGGGAAAGCAACGATTCCAATGACCGTTAGAACATGTCACGGTGCGGGAGCTTCTGCAGCAGCTCAACATTCAGGTTCTTATTATGGCATGTTTGGTTCGATTCCTGGATTAAAAGTAGTCGTACCTTCTAATCCTTATGATGCTAAAGGGTTATTATTAGCAGCGATTGAGGACGATAATATCGTTATTTTCTCTGAAGATAAAACACTTTATGGCATAAAAGATGAAGTGCCAGAAGAATATTATAAAGTCGAAATCGGTAAAGCAAAAGTCAAACGTGAAGGGAAAGATTTAACAATTGTAACGATTGGAAAAATGCTTTATGTGGCGTTAGAAGTTGCTGAAGAATTAGAAAAATCTGGAGTTTCAGTAGAAGTTATTGATTTGATTACAGTAGCACCTTGGGATCAAGAAACAGTTCTTAATTCAGTGAAGAAAACAGGTCGCTTAATCGTGATTGATGAAGCAAACCCACACAATAATACAGCAACAGACATTGCTTCTGTAGTTGGGGATAAAGCCTTTGATTATTTAGATGGACCAATCAAATGTATCTGTGCCCCAAATACACCAGTTCCATTTGCTAGTAATTTAGAAAAACTTTATTTACCAAGTAAAGATAAAGTCTTAGAACAAGCCAAAGAATTAATTGAGGATTTAAAATAAAAAGGTAGGTGAGAAAAAATGGCAGAAGCATTATTAATGCCCACACTAGGTTTAACCATGACAGAAGGTACAGTTGATCAATGGTATAAACAAGTAGGGGATACAATCGCAAAAGGTGAAGGAGTCGTATCAATTAGTTCAGAAAAATTAACTCATGATGTGGAATCACCCGCTGACGGCGTGTTATTAGCAATTAATGTAGACAATGGTGGCGAGA
This sequence comes from uncultured Vagococcus sp., assembly GCA_963517295.1. GTDB lineage: Bacteria > Bacillota > Bacilli > Lactobacillales > Vagococcaceae > Vagococcus. The sequence goes on along the minus strand of CAUQFM010000044.1, from coordinate 6,198 downwards.
TGATTTGCCAAGGGGTGATTGGCTATGTGGGAGCAGAGGGTGAAGAAGTTCCAAGTGGTGAAGAGCTTGTTGTAGAAGAAGTAGTTGAAATAAAAGAAGAAACAGTTGCTGTAGTTAAAGAAGCAGCACCTGTCCCTAACAGAGATGATAACGAAAGAATTTTTGCCACACCATTAGCTAGAAAAATAGCCGAAGAAAAAGGCTATGCATTAGAAGATATCGTCGGAACTGGGGGCAATAACCGAATTACTAAAAGAGACGTAGAAAGATATATCCCTATCGTTCAAGGTAATGTTACAGCACAAACAATTGGTGAAGGTTTAGAAGGTATGCGTAAAGTGATTGCTCAAAGAATGCACAATAGCTTACATCAAACAGCCCAATTAACCTTACATCGAAAAGCTAATATTACTAATTTGCTTGCTTTTAGAAAAGAATTAAAAGTCAAAGCAGGACCAAATTTAAGTCGAAGTGCTTTAAGCATTAATACTTTATTAATCAAAGCGGTTAGTCTAGCGCTTAAGGATTTACCAGAAATGAATGCCTCATATGATGGTTTAGAATATCTGAGACATGAAGAGGTTCATATGGGAATTGCTGTTGCTGTGGATGATGGCTTAGTGGTTCCAGTGATTAAACAAGTGGATACAAAATCTCTTAGCCAAATTGGTGAAAAATTTGTGGAGGTAACATCACAAGCAATCGATGGCACATTACCTGGAGAATTATACAGTGGCTCAACCTTCACTATTACTAATTTAGGTAGTGCAGGAATTGAGTATTTTACACCGATTTTAAATACACCAGAAGTGGGTATTTTAGGTGTTGGAAATACCACGTCAAAACTTATTTTTAATGAAGAAAAAGAAGTTCAAGAAATCGAAGAGTTACCTTTAAGTTTAACGTTTGATCATCAAGTCGTAGATGGATCACCAGCAGCGGAATTTTTAGGAAGAATTGTGTATTATTTAGAAAATCCTTATCTGCTTGTTGTTTAAATAAATTATATATATTGGAGATGCTAACATGTCAAAAGTCGCAATCGTTACAGGATCAGCAGGTGGTTTAGGTTTAGGAATTGCCGAACGCTTAGTCAGAGATGGATTCAAAGTTGTACTACATGATATTAATGAGGAAAACTTGAACCAAACAGTCACAACTTTACAAAATCAAGGGATGGATGTTTTTGGAGTTGTAGGAGATGTATCAAGTCAAGCAGATCAAGAAAAATTAGTTGAAAAGACTGTTGAAAAATATGGTCATTTAGATGTGTTGATCAACAATGCAGGAATTGATGCAGTAACACCTATTTTAGAAATTACTGAAAATGAGCTCAATCGTGTGTTTCAAATTAATGTGAATGGAACAGTATTTGGAACACAAGCTGCAGCTAAACAATTTATTAAACAAGGAACAAAAGGAAAAATTATTAATGCATGTAGTATTGCAGGTCATGAATCTTTTGAAATGTTAGGAACTTACTCAGCTTCAAAACACGCCGTTCGTTCTTTTACACATTCAGCGGCAAAAGAATTAGCGCAACATCAGATTACGGTGAATGCTTATTGTCCAGGAATTGCGAAGACAAAAATGTGGGATCATATTGATGCAGAGATGGTTCGATATAGCAATGGTAAATTACAACCAGGTGAGGCTTTTGAGCAATATTCAGCAGGTATTGCATTAGGTCGCTACCAATTACCAGAAGATGTCGGTAACCTTGTGTCTTTCTTGGCATCAAGCGACTCTGATTATATAACAGGTCAAGCTATCTTAAGCGATGGCGGATTAGTTTATCGTTAAAAAATAAAAATAAATACTTTTAAATCATAAAAAAAGGGTGATGAAAACGGCGCTCAGCTCCGAGCAACTGGAGGAATTATAAAAGAGTTCGTGTACTTGGAACTTTTAATAATTGTGAAGTTGCCGAAGGAGTTGCTGTTTGAATCCCAATAAAAAAAAGGGTGATGAAAACGGCGCTTAGCTCCGAGCAACTGGAGGAATTATAAAAGAGTTCGTGTACTTGGAACTTTTAATAATTGTGAAGTTGCCGAAGGAGTTGCTGTTTGAATCCCAACTAAAAAGAATGAGGCTGACTCAAATATCAGCCTCATTTTTTTAATTCAATAAAACACAAAATGTTAATCAATGGTATAATTAAATAAGAAAATATATAAAAGTTAGTTTTTGTGATTGTCAGGAGGTGTGTATTATGGTTTTATCAATTGTTATCATGTTAATTGGATTGTATTGCTTATTGGTGGCATCTAGATATTATCCTATAATTGGTTATAGAGGCGCTTTATATTATATGAAAAAGCAAAATTCTTGGAAAATTACGAATCAAATTTTTGGTTTTTACCTATTCATTGCGGGTTTGATTTACTTTATTAATGGTAATTTAAAGCTATTTGTTATTCTGGTAATTATTGCGATTATGACCACTGACTTAATATCGTTACTAATATTGAAAAGAAAACAAAAAAACAGATGACGACTAGTGGGAAAAAGCCTTTCTAGTATCATCTGTTTTTAGTTGTTAAATATTAAAAACTTCCGCCACCGCCACCATGACTTGTTCCGCCACCACCCATATGAGTCGATGAGCCACCACCGTTGTCATTATTTGATGGTTTTGGAATGTGTCGAGTGGTAACAAAATCAGCTATTTTAACTGCATCAGCCTGTGTGATATCCACAGTACTCATTGAGCTATAGGGATAGCTATAACTTGAACGTTTTAATTTGTATTTTGAATGAACACTAAAGTAAAATGCAATACTTACGGCAATTCCACTGACTAAAGCAATGATGATTTTTACTGGAGACAGATATTTTTGTTTGTCTACTCTACCAGTTTGTTTATTATAAACATAGCCTTTAGGCGTTCCTTCCTTTAAATAAGAAGTCGCTGTTTCAAAGAAAGTATTCACAGCACCTAGATTATCGTTATTGCGTAAATCCTCTTCAATATTTTCTTTTAAACGTTGCATGCGTTGATTGCTAATAACAGCAATCATATTTCCTGTCGTTGAAACGTGATAGTTCCGGTTGCCCATATCAATTAAAAATAGCATTCCGTCATGAGTGTCACCTACACCAAATCCACCTTGTTCGTAGAAATTATCTGCAAATGCTTCAGGTGATTTTCCATTAGTTGAATTAGTCGTAACGATCACGATTTCTGATTTATATTGTTCTTTGATGTCCTTGATTTGTTTTTCAAATTTTTGGACGTCTTCACTGGTAAAGAGTTTTGCGTCATCATATACATTTTGATTAGCTGCTTCGACGTGAATCCCAAAAGTTGGTAGGATAAAGAACAAGCCTAAGATAATAAAGGAAAATAGGTGTCTATTTCTTTTAATGGTTAAAATAATAAATACCCCCCTAATAGGACAAGTCCACTAATTAAAGTCCCTATTACAGCTGATGTACCTAATAATTTAACTTTATTAATTGGTAAAATACCGCTTGTTTTACCAGATACACCGTTCATCGCAAAGTAATAAGGTTCATCACTAGTATCACTCTTGTAAGTTACAATCCAAAGCGGTAATAAATAATATTGATTGGATTGATTGAGTAACTTAGTTTGACAGCGAGAACTATCAATTATCCCATAACCAGAAATATCATTAACCAATAGATTCTCCGTGTAATGATCCAGTTCTTGATTAACAGCGTCTTTAATATCATTGAACTCTAAATCTCTTTTTTCCGCTTGGAACCCTGATAAGAAACGAGAATCAAAAGGTTGGCATTCTTCTACGTTAAAAGGTTGGACAGATTCTATCATATTTTGTTTGACGTTTTTAGAAAGAGCTGCTTTTAATAAAGAGCTGAAAGTGACATTTCCTTTTCGGGTAATGTCATAACGTCTTGTTCGAGTGTACTCTGTTTCCCCAACTCGCCAGACATCGATTTTAGTTCCTTTAGCTTTTACGTCACCAAATAATTCAGCATCGACATTCCAATAAGGAAAGTAGACACCTGTCATTTTCTCAATTTGATTTTTACTGAAAAAATCACGAGGAATAAATTTTTTCTTATTTGCCCATTGAATAAATTTTTCTTTCGCTTCTTTTTCAGAAACTTTAAAGGGCAGAATGGCGTTGGGTAAAAATTCACCAGAAACCCGGTCTTTTAGTACAACAGGATTATGGCAGTAGTAACAATAAGTTGCAGCAGTAGTTTCTTCAGTGACCACTTCGGCACCGCAACTTGGACAAGCATATAAATTGAATGTTTCTTTTGCTAGTTCTTCAACAAGAGAAGGTTCAGTCTTTTCTTTAATATCAGTGTCTTTAAAAACACTTAAACAATATTCACAATGAAAAGACTGTGACTCTGGGTCAAAGAGTAGAGGTCCATCACAGTTAGGACACTTATGTGAAACAACATCACTCATGTTGTTAGCCTTCTTTCATTGATTTATAAGGGCATTCCTTGAAAAGGTTGACCACACTCAGGACAGAATTTAGGCATTTGCCCTGATACAGTAATTACTTCATTACAATTGGCACATTTCATTTGAATACCGCCACCAGCTGAAACAGGCTTAGAACCACCACATTCAGAACAGAACTTACCAGTATTTTCTGTTTGATCACTTGGACAAATCCATGTGTCAGCAGAAGTTTGTTTTTGTTGAGCTGCTTGTTGTTGGTCCATTTGTTGTTGATTTGTTTGAGAAGCTTGAGAAAAATAGTTGCCAGTTGTTCCCATGCCAGCTTGCATGCCCATGAATCCTGCCATACTACCGTTAGCGTTAGAACCAGCATCTTTCATACCTTCAGCAATTGAGCCTTGAACAAAACCTTCACGGATACCAGCGTCGCCAAGCATAGCGCCTTTATTTCGCATATTGATTAATTCTTTAGAGTCGTCAGTGTAAGAAATACTAGATACCCCAACGGATACAACTTCCATTCCGCGAAGAGTTTGCCATTGTTCGTCTAAGACAGTTGACATATATTGACTTAATTCCATACTTTTAGATGGGATGAAACTGATTCTTTCACCAGCAACAGACATTTGATTAATTGATGTTTGTAGAGCTGTTAAGAATTCAGATAAAAATTGATCATTAATTTCACTGATTTCTACATGGTCTTTATTTTTAGGTAAGACATTAGAGTAGAATAAAATTGGATCAACGACTTTAACAGAGTAAGTTCCGTGTGTTCTTAAAAATAGTTCAGCATTATAGAAATTATCAAAGTAGTTAATTGGACTCGGTGTCCCGAATTTAATTCCTCTGATTTCTTGTAAATTAATGTAGATTACTTTTTGTTTTTGAGGTGTCATACCGCCAAATTTAAAACGATCAAATGATTCAGCAATGGCATTTTTTAAATCACCATTAAACATAGATGGGGCAGATTGATTATTGACAGTGTAATAACCTTCTTCAGCTGTATAATCAATTACTTTTCCACCGTCAACTAGAAGCATCATCGTATTTGGGTAGACATGAACAACAGAACCGTCAGTAATCACGTCAGATGTTCCTTTTTTGTTACCTTGGCGTTTTTCGTTTTTACGAACAAGAACACCAGTTGTCATAACGGTTGAATCACTTAAATCTGCAGGTTCAATGACCTCTAGCCATTGATCGGCAAATCCGCCACCGATTGAACTTGTTGCTGCTTTAATTAAACCCATAGTATCGCTCCTTAGTAGTTATAGAATGTTTTAATTTTACCATATAAAAGATTGAAGAGACAATCAGCCCAAAGGTGTATTGTCTTAAATTTAAGCACAAAAAAGCTAGATAATCGCATGACTGGATTTTCTAGCTTTTTCATCATTCTATTTAAGTTCAGATTCAAAAGGCAACTCCTACGACAACTTCACAACTATTAATCAATCCTAAAAGCATGGATTGTTTAGTAGTTCCTCCAGTTGCTTGGAGTTAACCGCCTTTTTCATCATTCTATTTAAGTTCAGATTCAAAAGGCAACTCCTGCGACAACTTCACAACTATTAATCAATCCTAAAAGCGTGGATTGTTTAATAGTTCCTCCAGTTGCTTGGAGTTAAGCGCCTTTTTCATCATTCTATTTAAGTTCAGATTCAAAAGGCAACTCCTGCGACAACTTCACAACTATTAATCAATCCTAAAAGCGTGGATTGTTTAATAGTTCCTCCAGTTGCTTGGAGCTAAGCGCCTTTTTCATCATTCTATTTTAATAA
>CAUQFM010000043.1:0-16885 GCA_963517295.1 uncultured Vagococcus sp. | reverse complement strand
AACCAAGAATAAGTTAAACCAATTACTAATCCACCACCAATAAAGTTTCCAATAAAGGTAAAGATAATATTAGTTGTAACCGCTGCTATCGTCATTCCAGCTACCGCTCCACCTGAAGTGAAAAATGCTAAAGGAAAATAAATAAAGTTTGCGATAACATGCTCAAACCCTAAGAATGTAAAAATAAAGATCACACATAATATCGACATGAATCTAGCCGCATCATCTTTTGCCTTCATTGACATCAAAATAGCTAAGTTAACTATAATATTGGCAAACATTCCTTCAACAACAGTTTGACCAATTCCTTTTTGGAACTTTCCTTCTACTATATGAGTTAAAAAATTATCAGCAGGTAATCCTTTGAAGAAACCTGTAACTGATAGTAGGTAAGCAACTATGACTGCACCGATTAAATTAAACAGCACACATACCATTAGTATTTTGAATGCTTTCCCTGGTTTTAATTTTTTTCGGTAAGTTGCTACCGTCATATACATCATGTTAGATGTTCCTAGTTCTGCATTTAAAAAGATAATCAATGCTAAGCCTAAGCCAAACGTGAAAGCGTATAGCATTTTTCCGACTGATCCATCAAATTTGATCCCTAAACCTAGGGCAATTGCTGAGCCCAAGCCCAAATATAAAGTTGCTAAAATTGATCTTACTGCATATTTACTAAATTTCTTATCAATGAGTTCATTCTTTTTCTCGATTGAACCATCGATTTTTGCCATTAATTCTGAATTATGTGCCATTTTATAAAAATCCTCTCTCGCTTTTCTTCATCATTTTAAAAATAAGTTCACTGAATAATCTATCACATATATCACTAACATTATATTAAAAAATGAAAAAAATACGTCAAAAATCATAATACAATAGAAAATCATTTTTACATTGACGAACTACCACAAACTATTGTATAATAGATTTTGTGTAAAATAATGCAGCTAAAAAATAAGCAGCTCGTTATTAGTTTGTTTGCCTATTATTAGGTTCAATTGAGTAGCCACGGCTGCAAAGGTGAAGATTGAAAAATAAACTAAGCGAATGTTAATATTTTTAAGAAATTATTTTACTCCAAAACTAAAGAAATTTATTGGAGGAATTATTCATGTCACGTTATACTGGACCAAGTTGGAAAATCTCTAGACGCTTAGGCATTTCATTATCAGGAACTGGTAAAGAATTAGCTCGTCGTCCTTATGCACCAGGTCAACACGGACCTACCCAAAGAAAAAATAAATCTGAGTACGGCTTACAATTAGCTGAAAAACAAAAACTACGTCTTACTTACGGCTTAACAGAACGTCAATTCCGTAACTTATTCGTAGCAGCTGGTAACATTACTGAAGGTAAACACGGTGTTAACTTCATGATCTTACTAGAACAACGTTTAGATAATGTTGTTTTCCGTTTAGGTTTAGCAACTACTCGTCGTCAAGCACGTCAGTTTGTAAACCACGGCCATATTACTGTTGACGGTAAACGCGTTGATATTCCATCATACCGCGTACAACCTGGACAAGTAATCTCAGTTCGCGAAAAATCTAAAGATGTAACATTCATTAAAGAAGCTGTTGAATCTACATTAGGACGTCCAGCGTTCGTAAGCTTTGATGCTGAAACTATCTCAGGAAGCTTAACTCGTTTACCAGAACGTGAAGAGTTATCACAAGATATCGACGAAGCATTCGTAGTAGAATTCTACAACAAATTACTTTAAGAATATCAAAAAAGCCAAAACTTATTTCAAGTTTTGGCTTTTTTATTTTCTTTAAAAATAAATAGGGTGGGTCAAAAGTCGTTTTGCTCTGAGAAATTGGAGCTAAACGCCTTTTTCACTACCCTTTTATTAGTTAGAGTTTTAAATGCAACTCCTACGACAACTTCAAAACTCAAAAAAAATCCAAAAATAAGATTATTTTTGAGTTCCTCCAGTTGCTTGGAGCTAAACGCCTTTTTCACTACCCTTTTATTGAAATTGAATGCCGCCATCTACAATCAACGTTTGGCCTGTCATATAATTAGAATCTGGTCCTGCTAAAAATGCTACTGCTGAAGCAACTTCTTCTGGTTCTGATAAACGTTTCATCGCGATATCTTTGGCGAATTGTTCCATACCCCATTCATCACTTTTCCCAGCGTTTTTCCCTACATTATGAGCAATATCCATCATCATTGGTGTTTTCACAATTCCAGGAGCAAAAGCATTTACAGTAATACCTCTTTCAGCTAAATCTCTGGCTGTTACTTGGGTTAATCCACGAACAGCAAATTTTGTACTAGAATATAATGATAAGTTAGGATTACCTACAACACCAGCTTGGGAAGTAGCATTTATAATTTTCCCACCATGACCCAATTTTTCAAATTGAGCAATAGCCGCTTGAGTTCCCCAAATAACGCCACCTACATTAATATGATAAACTCTATCAAACATTTCAGGTGTGATCGTTTCAATCGGTGTCGTTGGGCCTAAACCCGCATTATTAATAATAATATCAAAGCCATCAAAATGTTCAGCCACTTCTGATACCGCATTAAAGACGTCATCACGATCACTCACATCAACTTTTACTGCATAGGCTTTACCATGATTTTCATTAATTTTTTTAGCAACTTCACTCGCTAATTCATAATTTAAATCTGCTACACCAACTGCAAAGCCATCATTAGCTAGTCTTTTAGCGATTGCTTCACCAATTCCTTGAGCGCCACCAGTTACAAATGCTACTTTTTCGTTTGACATTTTACCATCTCCATAAAATATTTTATAACACTACTTATTATACGCTTGTATCGTAAAAATATTTTGAATACCTTTATTTATGTTATTATTATTACTTATTTTAAAAATAGTATATTTTAATTATTTCAAGTTTCTAAATAACAAACATTGAAGTAGCTCTTTTTTGCTATTAATCAACAAAACTGTAAAATACTATTTTGTATTTTTATCAATTACTACTATCCCATAATAATACTTATTCCCATATAAATTAATACAATAGGTAACAACCATTTCTGAGCGATAAACAATTTTTCTTGAACGTATTTAATTTTAGTCATATTGATCGCAACCAAACACCAGACTCCTGTCATAAAAAGAAAAATTATGATACAACTTACTAATTCTATTTTTGTTAAACTTCCAAATAATGGTACATAGGCTCCAATATTGTCCATACCATTCATCACTGTTAATAAAAATAATTGAACAATTAGATGATAATCTTTATTCTCAGGCACTTCACTCTCTTTTTGGACTTCTTCTTTTTCTAGAAAATACTTTATTCCCATAATAATTGGAACAATTCCCAACCACCTTATACTAATCAAATCAATTTTCTGAATGCTAAATAATACAACCAAACTTATTCCAATTAAAAATCCCATTCCTAAGAACTGGCCAATCATGATATCACGTCTTTTTTTAGTTGTTACATTAAGACTAAAGAATAATGTTAAAATCAATAAATCATCTATATTGGTTGCTACGAAAACTAGTATATTCTTTAAAATATTCCTCCACCTACTTTCGCTTATCTCAACTTTATTTTATCGCAAATTGTTACCGATTTCTTCAAACTTACTTTAACTTTTCTTAATCTCTTTATATTATACTAGTTATATAATAAATCAGTGGATGAACTTGGTGTTATACTTGTATAGCTGAAAGTTTTTTCCTATATCAAAGGTGTAGGTTCGACTCCTACCGTCCACGTAAATAGTGATTTAAAATCACTTCGCTCTAAGCAACCAATTAAATTTATCAAAAAACACAAAAAGCGCTAGAACTCATCCGTTCTAACGCTTTTTAACTACCTATTTAGTTAATTTCATCGCATCTTTAAAGACGTTCATCATACTCTTATCACTATAGATAAGAACTGTAGATTTGTAAGCTTTAGCTGATAATCTTAATAAAACCACAATACTGATAACTAGTAACCCTAAGGAAATCATTACTTCCACGTTTGTCACATCATTGTTAGTTATTCTAACTGGCATGCCAAATGAAGAAAGAAACGGAATAAATGACATCACTTTAATAACAATACTTTGTGGATTAGCCATACCTACAGAAAAACTTCCAATAAAACCAATCATCGTTAAATAAGTGATTGGTGCAACAGCTTTAGATGTATCTTCAACTTTACTCACTAAGGATCCTAAAAAGGCTGCCAAAATTGTATAGATTAGTACACCAAAAAGTAGATACAATAAGTTGTAACCTAACAATCCTTTTAATAAATCACCAGCAGGAACTTCCTCAAAGAAAGATTTAACCACATCCATATCCTTAACAAACATAAAGCCAATAATACCAGAAACTAAGTAAACTCCAACTTGTGTCAAAATAACTAAGAAAATCCCTGTAATTTTGCCATAAAAATGTTTTGACGCTGTCGTACTAGAAAGGATGACTTCCATGATACGCGTTCCCTTTTCTGATGCTACTTCTTGAGCAGTAATCTGAGAATATAAACTAACGATAAAGTACATCATAAAGACCACGACCATCCCCACGATCATCATCACAACTTTATTATCTTTGTTTTCCTCAATTTTACCATCTGTTATTTTCACTTGTTTTTCAGCAAATGTCGCAGGAGATAGTAATTTACCAACTTCTTCCTGTGATAACGATAGTTTTTCAGCATTAAGCCCTAGTTGTAGCTGATTTAAACTTTGTTGAATCACTTGTAAACTATCTGTACCTAATGATTTCACACCGATATACTGCCCAGATACTTTTTCTTGATTCTCACCAATGACAATATAGCCATCAATTTCTTCTTTTTCTAAGGCTTTTTTTGCTGCATCTTCTGTCTTGATTTCTTTATTAATATCAAATTCTTTTTTTGTTTGCTCTATGAAAGTTTGTCCTAACCCTTCCACTTCACTAACAACTGCCACTTCTTTTGAATGATTAAACTTCTGACTCATATAGCTACTTCCTACACCAATCCCAAGGAAAAACAATGGCGCTATTATCATCATCACAAAACTAACTGACTTCACATGCTTTTTATACGTCTCTAATGCTACAACCCAAAACTTATTCATCTTTTTCACCTACTTTTAATTTAAATATTTCCTCCAAGGTTGGTGGTTGTTGATTGAAGATTGGTAGATAATCTGTTAACTTCATAGCTTCATCAAAAACTACTTTCCCAACTTCTGGTTCAGATAAATGAATTGAATACATATTATTTCTTTTTTCAGTCACATCAACAACACCTTCTATATCAAGTAGCGCGTCTTTTGTTAAAGCTGTTTCTATTTCAAGATGCGTTCTGCCAAACTGCTCTCTAATATCTTGAACGACACCATCTAACACCATCTGACCATTTCGAAGCATGACTAAGTGATCACAAATTTGTTCCACATTTTCCATATCGTGACTTGAAAAAATAACGCATGAACCTTTTGCTTTTAATTCAATAATGCCTTTTTTTAATAACTCTGCATTCACTGGATCTAACCCACTAAACGGTTCATCTAAAATAACTAGTTTCGGTTCATGAATAAGTGTCGCAATTAGTTGGACTTTTTGTTGATTTCCTTTTGATAAAGTTTTTACCTTATCTGATTTCTTACCTTTTACTTCAAATTTTTCCATCCAATGATCAATCAGTGGCACAATCTCTTTTTTAGTCTTTCCACGCAAGCGACCAAAATAAACGAGTTGATCTTCGATAGTCACTTTAGGAAATAATCCTCTTTCCTCAGGTAAATAACCAATCATGTTATAATCTTTTTCCTTAATTGGCTGGCCATTCCAGATAATAGCTCCTTTATCTTGATCCAAAAAGTTTAAAATTAACCGAAATGTTGTTGATTTACCTGCACCATTTTGACCAATTAATCCTAATATTTTACCATCTGGTATTTCAAACGAGACATTATCAAGTGCTGTCATCTCTCCAAATGTTTTTGTTAAACCTTCAACTTTTAACATACAAATCCTCCTTAAAAAATCTAAATACTATTTAATCCAAAGAAAAAACCTAAAAGACCCCCAACAACCGCACCAATTAACATAGTGACGAAAATATCTCTAAGAAATCGTTGTTTCTTTGCATAATTTTCTGGTTGCTTAAAATAACTACTTCTTTTCAAATACATCACTTTAAAGTAAATCATTAATATTATCATCAATATCGGAAATGATAGTAATCCTATTCCCATTCCTTGTAAAAAACCATACCATCCGCTTCCTTTGCTGAATTCTATTCCAAACGTTGGACTGTTTAATAAAAATAACCAGATAATACCAAAAACAGAGACAATCAGTGAGTTTAGCATAAACCAGATACTTTCTTTTTTTATCCGTGTTGCTAAGCTTTCCTCATCTGTATAGACACTTTCGGTATTAATGGGCGCTTTAAAGATGAAATACCGATTTCGATAACTTGTTACTTTACTCCAACTTGACGCTTGATATAATTCCAAATAATCTTCCAATTCATCTTTTTTATCTGGATAAAAATCAATCATTATGTGAGCTTCTTCTTTTTCAACTTGTATCAATTTATACCATCCAAAAAAATTAATACTCTCAATCAACCAACCATTAGCTAATTCTTTTTCTAAACGTTGACTTTCTAGCTCCGCATAAAAGGCTAATCCTTTAGAATAGATATATTTTTTACTTCCTATAATCATACCTTTCACCTCTTGTTTTCTAAAAGCAATCTTTCTCCTGCTTGATAAAATAACTTTCTTCTTTCAACTTCACTTTCTAATTTACTTATCCCTAGTTCAGTAATTAGATAAATTTTTTTACGGTTATCATCTTGCTCTAGCGTTATGTACTCACTTTTTACTAATTTTTTCAAAATCGTGTACATACTAGCTGGCCCAATTGTTACTCTCTCTTGTGTAATTTCTGATATTTCCTTCATAATGGCATAACCATGTTTTGGTTCTAACAACGCCAGTAGAATTAAATAGTTTGAGTCTGTTAATGGCTCATCCATGATATCCCCCCTTACTAATTTTATATCACAGATAGATATATCATTGAGTGATATATCTGTTAATGATATATTATCAAATATTAAAATAATGTCAATATGCTTTTAAAAAAATAAGGTATCAAACATGAAATATTAATTCATGTTTGATACCTTATTTTATAATTTCTCATCTAGCAGATATTAAAGTCATCCATGTTGCACCGATACATGCGCTAAGACCTAACGAAAAAAATATAATCGAACATATTAAAATTCTTTTTCCACTTTTCGTTAAATTTTTAAGTATTTTCCTTTGTTCTTTACGCTCATCTTTACTTCTAGGTTTTATTTGTTTAATTTTTGATATATTCTTTTTTTTAGCGATATAAGCAATAAAAAAAATAATTGTTATTAAAAATAATACTATACTAATAATAAAGGCACTAAAAATAGTTACTTGTAAATTCCCCATTACGCTCTCACTTTTCTAAATATAATTGTTAATTAAAAAAACATCATTAACTAGCCTGTTCAATTAACGTACTTTTATGTTTTTTAAAAAACATATCCATACATTTAATTGATTATATCATATAAAGTAGTAAATATAATAAAAAAACTTAGAACTCACTCATCAGAGATTGTTCTAAGTTTTAAATTTAACGATAGTAATCAAAACGACCTTTTTTAAGTAACGTCTTAGTACTTCCGACTTCAAGTAACGATTTGTTAATGATATTTTTCTTCATGATTGAACCAATATAACCTTTAACTTCTTTGCCCATTACATTACCAATTCCAACATTATTACCGATTGAAGCAACTGTTCCTAGTGGTTTGTATGTGAATGATGTTGTTGCTTGGTTAGCGACTTTAGCTGCTAAGTTATCCGCTACTGATTCACCTTGTTTTAAAGCGATTTGAGCTGTTGTTGGGAATGGACGATTTGATTCTGTATCCATAACCGCACTAACGTCTCCAATCATAAAAATTTCTGGATAGTCAGTTACTGTTAAATCCGACTCTACTACCACACGTCCACGACGTTCAGAAAATCCAGATTCTCCAACGATTGAACTTCCTTTAACCCCCGTTGTCCAGATGATTGTATTAGCTTTTATTTCTTTTAATTCACCGTTTTCTTCGTAACAAACAGTATTTTCTTTTAATTCTTTAATTGGTGTTCCAACTTTAAATTCAACACCACGTTTTTTTAGAACGTCAATTCCGTATGATCCTAATTTTTCAGAGAACATCGGTAATAACGTTGGCATTGCTTCAATACACGTAATTTTGATTTTGTCTTTTGGAAAATTTAACTTGTCTGCTAACTTTGGTAAGCGATTTGTAAGTTCACCTAAATATTCGATACTCGTAAAACCTGCACCACACACTACAATTGATAGATCTGCTTCATCTTTTGATTTAGCATAATTAGCTAAATTTCCGTCTAAATAGTTACGACATTCTTCTGCTGTTATGATATTAACTAATGGTTTTGAAAATTCATTCACACCCGGGATACCAAATGTTTCAGATTCAAAACCTAATGCAATAACAAGATAGTCATAATCTAATTCACCTTGTTTTTCAAGAATAACTTTTTTTTCATCTTTTTTTATTAAAGTTACTGTATCTTGAATAAACGTCACTTTTTTACTATCTAAAACACTTGCGATAGCGAATGAAATTTTACTAGCTGGTTCTGTTCCAGCTGCCACTTCATGTAATTGTGTTGACTCATAATGATACTCATTTTTATTCACTAAGATGATCTCAGCATTGATGTTTTTCTTTTGTAATTGTTTCACAGTTTTAAGGCCCGCATAACCGGCTCCTAGTACAACTATTTTAGGTTTACTCATTTCTACAAATCCCTCCAAGGTTTACTTCTATTCAACTATAGGATTTTTTCACAGAAAAGTCAATTGATTAAGACTATGACAGTTATTTTTTTGACTTAGTACAGCTTAATCTTCTTTTAAAGTTCGTGAAAAATACCATAAACTCAGACCATTCACTAAACTTACAAATGCGCCATACATTAATAAATGAGTCACAAATTTGCCTCTTGATAATCCAAAAGCATTTAGTTCGATTAAGATGACAGCAAGACCTAAAAGATACGCACTCATTGTTAATTGACTTGTATTAGATAAAACTTTTTGACCTATAACTGAGTTTTTAGAGACGATCACTTTTCGATAATAAAAAAACATTGATACGAAAATAATAACGATTGATGTAATATTAATTATTAATGACACGATATTTCTCC
The DNA here is from genome assembly GCA_963517295.1 of uncultured Vagococcus sp. Classification (GTDB taxonomy): domain Bacteria; phylum Bacillota; class Bacilli; order Lactobacillales; family Vagococcaceae; genus Vagococcus. The sequence continues at coordinate 7,636 of CAUQFM010000043.1, read as the reverse complement.
TTTAATGGTTAAGTATAAAAAAATCTTTCCAATTATACCATTTTTTTTAAATAAATTCTAATATTACGGTTTTTGAAAATGATTATGAATGTTTTGTGCTACGTTTTTTGGCATCCCTCTATTTATAAGTTCTTCCACGTTAGCATCTTGAATATTTTTAACCGATTTAAACGCTTTTAATAATTCTTTTTTACGTTTTGGACCTAATCCTTCAATACTATCCAATTTTGAAGAAAAACTATTTTTACTTCTAGTTGTCCGATGGAATGTAATAGCAAACCTATGGACCTCATCTTGAATGCGTTGAAGTAAGAAAAATTCAGGTGAATTACGTTTTAAAGGAATTACCTCTAAATCAGGACCAAATAGCAATTCACTCGTTTTATGTTTATCATTTTTCGCAAGACCTGCAATAGGAATATCTAAACCTAACTGATTATCTAGTACCTCCTGAGCTGCATGAACTTGCCCTTTTCCTCCATCAATTAAGATTAAGTCCGGTAAAGGTAAATCTTCTTTTAAAACTCTTGAGTAACGCCTGTAAATAACTTCTTTCATTGACGCGTAATCATCTGGACCATTCACCGTTTTTATTTTAAACTTACGATAATCTTTTTTAGACGGCTTTCCATCTACATAGACAACCATCGCAGATACAGGATCAGTTCCCATAATATTAGAATTATCAAACGCTTCAATACGGCCTACAGATGGTATTCCCATAGCGTTACTTAATTTTTCAGTTGCGCCGATGGTTCGTTCTTCTTTTCTCTCAATTAAACTGAATTGTTCTGTTAAATATATTTTAGCATTTTTATTTGCTAATTCTACTAACTTTTTCTTTTCACCACGCATTGGTTGAAAAACTTTTGTTTCAACGATTGCTTCTACATCGTCTTTAGAGATATCTTGTGGAATGAAAATCTCTTTAGGTATAAAATGTTGGTTCTCCTGATAAAATTGACCGATAAAAGTAAGAAAATCTTCTTCCGCTTCATTATAAAAAGGAAAATCAAAGACACGTCTTTCGATAAGTTTCCCTTGTCTTACAAAAAACACTTGAACTACCATCCACCCTTTATCTACAGCATAACCAAAAATATCACGGTCGATAAAGTCGGCATTCGTCATTTTTTGTTTGGTCATTATTGCTTGAATTGCTTGAATTTGGTCACGATACTCTCCCGCTTTTTCAAATTCCATATTTATTGCAGCTTGCTCCATTTTTACTTCTAATTTTTTTTGGACAGCTACATAGCCACCGCCATTCAAAAAATACTTAATCTCTTCAACCATCTCTTTGTATTTTTCTTCAACAATCTCATTAATACATGGTCCTAGACATTGCCCCATATGATAATACAGACAAACTTCATTAGGTAAGTTTTTACACTTTCGTAAGGGATACATTCTATCTAGCATTTTTTTTGTTTCATTCGCAGCTCGTACATCAGGATAAGGTCCAAAGTAAATAGCATTATCCTTTAATACTTTCCGAGTAATTAATAGTCTTGGTGCCTTTTCATTAGTAATTTTTATAAATGGATAAGATTTATCATCTTTTAACATGATATTATATTTTGGCATATTCTTTTGAATCAAATTAATCTCAAGCAATAAGGCTTCTGTGTTAGACTCTGTCACAATATATTCAAAATCGACAATTTCGCTGACTAAACGTTCGGTTTTAGTGTCGTGACTCCCTGTAAAATAAGAGCGAACCCGATTTTTTAAAATTTTAGCTTTTCCAACATAAATGATGGTTCTATTTTTGTCTTTCATCAAATAACATCCTGGTTGATCTGGTAAAAGAGCTAATTTATTTTTTATTTGTTCATTCATTTAGTCACTCCTCTTGGTTTTACCACTTACTAGTATACCAAGTCCATAAAAAAAAAGCATTCAGTAGTTACTTGAACCACTGAATGCTGGATAAACAAGAGTTGTGAAAATGGCAATTCCTGCGGCAATTTCAAAAATTAAAATTAATTCCAAACCCATGAATTGTTTTTAATTTCCTCCAATTGCTTGGAGCTAAGCGCCTTTTTCATCACTCTGTTTAGTCCGGATTCAAAAGGCAGCTCCTGCGGCAATTTCAAAAATTAAAATTAATTCCAAACCCATGAATTGTTTTTAATTTCCTCCAATTGCTTGGAGCTAAGCGCCTTTTTCATCACTCTGTTTCTCCTACAAGTGTTTATCTAAAATCATTTTTAATTGTTCTTTTTGGTGAAGTCCAACGATGTTTTCAACGACTTCGCCGTCTTTCAAAAGAATCATGTTAGGAATACTCATGATACCATATCTTTGGCTTGTTTCTGGATTTTCATCTACATTAATTTTTACGAATTTAATTTGGTCAACATAACCTTCTGATACTTGTTCTAAAATCGGACTTTGCATACGACAAGGTCCACACCAAGGTGCCCAAAATTGAGCCATGACTAAACCTTCAGCTGTTTCTTCTGTAAATTCTTGATCTGTAATTGGTAATAACATATTTACGACACGCTCCTTCTCTACTTGAATACAACCAAATTATACCAAAGGGGGTAATTTTCTTCTAATTATTTGCTTGTGATTAGAAGCTAACGATGGTTGCCCCGTCTCCACCTTGATTTGCTGGTGCGTATTCATATTTTTTCACTCGTGAATTATTTTTTAAGTAATCATGAACACCGTTTTTAATCGCACCTGTTCCTCGACCATGAACAATCGTCACTTGAGGATAACCTGCCATAAGTGCCGCATCTACATATTGATCCACCTCAGCAACTGCTTCCTCATAACGTTTTCCACGTAAATCTAGTTGAGTTTTAACTGATTGACGGCTGCCACCACCATCACTTTTAATCGTCATACGCATAGCTGGTTCTTTTTCAGGTGCTAAAAGAGTCATATCATCTTCAGATACTTTCATCTTTAAGATACCTAGCTGAACTTGCCATTCATTGTTACCTATCTTACTAATTAACGTTCCTCTTTGACCAAATGTCTCAACCAAGACATCATCTCCAGCTTTAAACGTTTTTTTATTTTTTGCTTTTTGTAAGACTTTATTTTTAGTTAGATGTTCTTCATCATGTTTTAATCCAGATAATTGTGATTTTATGTCTATTAATTCATGTTCTTTGACATTGCTTGAAGAACTACTTCTTAATTGCATTTGTCTGATGTCTTTAATCAAATCTTCTGCTTTTTTTTCTGCTTCTTCAATAATTTCATTTGCTTTTATTTTAGCTTTATTTAATTCCCGCTCACGTTCTTCAAAGAAGATTTCATAGGCTTCTTTTAAGTCGTGATGTAAATTTTCAGATTCATCTACATGATGACGCATTTCTAAATATTCTGTTTCTGTCATCTTGCGTTGGTTTTCTAAATCAGAAATCATCTCATTTAAATCTTGACTCTCACCATCAATAATTTGCTTGGATTGGTCGATAATTTCTTGTGATAATCCTAACCTCTTAGAAATTTCAAAAGCATTACTACGTCCTGGAATCCCAATCAACAAACGGTAAGTTGGGCTTAATGTATCCACATCAAATTCCATACTAGCATTAATCGTGCCTTCACGGTTATAGCCATATACTTTTAGCTCTGGATAGTGCGTCGTTGCCATAACATACGAACCTGTTTGTCCCACTTGATCTAGAATAGAGATTGCTAAAGCTGCTCCTTCTTGAGGATCGGTACCAGCACCTAATTCATCAAAAAGAACCAGACTATTTTCATCAAGATGTTTCAAAATATCCACAATATTCGTCATATGTGAAGAAAAAGTACTTAAATTTTGTTCAATCGATTGCTCATCACCAATATCAGCATACACTTCTGAAAAGACACCAATCGAGCTATCTTCATGTGCTGGAATGGGTAACCCTGCTTGTCCCATCAATTGTAGTAAACCTAATGTTTTTAAGGTAATTGTTTTACCACCTGTATTTGGTCCCGTAATAACAATTGCCTGATAATCCTTACCAATAATAATATCATTAGCCACTACTTTTTCAGGAGCAATCAGCGGATGTCTCGCTTGTTTTAAACAAACTTCCTTTTCTTGGCTTAGTGCTGGAACAATTCCTTTAATTGTTTTGCCAAATAAGGCTTTAGCATTTATAAAATCTAACTTACCCAGAACAAAGGCATTTTGTAAAATTTCTTTTCTAAAAGGATCCAGTTCATTAGAAAGCACCGCTAAGATACGTTCAATTTCTTGGCGTTCCGCTATTTGATGCTGTCTTAATTTATTATTCAACTCAACCACTTGTCTTGGTTCAACAAAAACAGTTTGTCCTGAGGCACTTTGGTCATGTACCACACCACCAAATTGACTACGGTACTCACTTTTAACTGGAATAACATATCGGTCATTTCTCATTGTTACAATCGTATCGCTCAGGTATTTACTACTACCACCACGTAAAATGCTATCTAATTGATCTTTAATACCTTGTTCGCTACGTTTAATACTTTGACGAACTCCTTTTAATTCAGGTGAAGCTTCATCGGTTACACGTCCATCTTCATCAATGGCAATTCTAATTTCTTTTGACAACTCTGGCAAAGCGATCATCTTGTCATTCCACTCATACAAGCGCTCTAACTCAACGTCAATTTCTCTTAACTCTTCAAAAAATCGCTGTAATTCTGTTACAGTTCTAAGGACACGCCCTACCTGAGCCAACTCGACACCATTTAAAGTAGCTCCAATCTCAATGCGCTTCATGTGTGGTTTGATATTTTCCAGAACTGGAATTGGAATCCCTCCACGTAGTCTTAAAACGTGAAAAGCGTCACTAGTTTCTATTAAATGTTCTTCTATTTTTTCAAAATCATTTAGAGGTGATAATTCTAAAATATGTTCCTCACCAAGCTTTGTTACAATATGCTTTGTTAACATTTGTTTTACTTTATCAAACTCTAACGTTTGGATTATTTTTTTATTCATTTTGAACTCCTTACATTTTGTCATCTCTATTTATAAGGAAAAACGAACAATCCATGTTTAGATTGCTCGGTTTTTCTAAAGCGACTTTTTAACTTTAATTTTTTAATCATACAACTAAATCATCTCTATAAAATAATCTTAGTAATCCACCAATCCTTTAACCAACTAGAAATAACGGGTGTTGATTCCACTAGAAAACGAGCAAGTGAACTTTTTTTAAATAAATTTTGGATAAAATCCATTGGAATCATTGCAAATAACGTTAGAAAGATCGTCAACCCAATTAATGTTAATAAGGCGTTCAACAAGCCTCCTGCTAAATCATTCCCCTGCTTAATGACCGGAATAAAGGTTAATCTATAAGCAATCATACCGATAAAACGCGTTAATAGCCAACCAATAAAAAGAACTAGTGCAAAAGCAAAACCAGCATAGAACGCTTTATCTAAATCAAATATTAAACTCTTATCAAATAACACTAACGTCGTTTTTGATGTTGGTGCTGGATATGGAATTAATAATTCTAATTTTTTGCCTAATGATTTATAGATATTTTTGGCAACAATAAATGAAATTGTATAACCTGCTCCATAAACAATTTGTAAAAGAAACCCACGACGGTATCCTGCATAAAAACTTGTTACTAAGAAAAATATTATTAAAATTGTTAACATAATTTCAAACCTTACTCATTGATTATTTTATTTCTTCACTTTTCTTTTGATGATTATTCCGTTGAATTTTTTCTTTCACTTGTTGATTAAGAACTTTTTGGACTTCTATATGATTCAGCATTTCATCCTCGGTTAGTTGTCTATTTTCATTAATCACAGCCTGCCTTGCTTCTTTTTCACGTTCAGCAATCTTATCAAGTCGTTCCTCAAGCTCAACTACTTTGTAGACTTCTTGTTCTAAATTATCGATTTCATTTCGTTGATCTAGAATTATTTCTTGTTGTTTCACTTGGACAGATAATGTATTAATTACTAAAAGAATAGCCGCTTGTTCTCTACTTAAGCTTGGGGAGTGTCCCATGATAAGCTCTAGTTGTTCATTCGCTAAGTCATTCACAATATCCATGTGATAGTGATTTTCATTGCCAATAATCGTGTAAGCATCTCCTGCAATCTTAGCCTTATATCTTTTCTTTTCATCTTGCGTCACAACTTATCCTCCTCATCTTTATAGGAACTACCTATCTTATCATAGGTTAATTATATAGAATTTTGGTGCAAATAACAATTTTATCCGACCCTTCTTTTAAGTTTATTATTCATTTCCTTATTTCTTAAAAGTTGGTATACTTATTTATGGACTTAACAAGAATGGATGGTACGAATATGAGTCAATCAATTACTATAAAATGTAGCCTAGCAGTCATTCAAAAAATGAAAGCTACCTATCAAGATAAATTAATAAAAACGCCCCCTTACGCCGTATTTTCTGCCAAATTACCTAAAGTAACAATCACCGCCTATCAATCTGGAAAAGTTTTATTCCAAGGAATTACTGCTGAACATGAAGCACGTAATTGGCAAGGTGAGCCTACTCAAAAAAAACAAGCCAGTGTCACTACAAGTGATTTACCGGAAAATTTTTCTGATTGGTCAGTTGTTGGTAGTGATGAAGTAGGAAATGGTAGTTATTTAGGACCGGTAGTTGTTTGTGCCACTTACGCAAAAACTGAAACGTTACCACTTTTAAAAGAACTAGGCGTCAAAGATTCTAAAATGCTAACTGACCCAATAATTAGAAAAATCGCTAAAGATCTGGTTCATGTTGTGCCTTTCCGTCAATTAATTGTGACACCCAATAAGTACAATGCCATTCAGCCAGACTATAATGTCAACCGAATGAAAGTTGCTTTACACAATCAAGCTCTTCATCTTCTTTTACAAGATATCGCTCCTGAAAAACCTGAGGGAATCTTGATTGACCAATTTACAACTGAAAAAAGTTACCGTAACTACCTCAAAAGAGAACCTAATCCAGTCACTAATAACTTATATTTCAAAACAAAAGGCGAGCAATATCACTTATCCGTTGCTGCTGCCTCTATTATTTGCCGAGCAACTTTTTTAGATGAACTAGATAAAGCAAGTAAAGAACTTGGTTTTCTTGTTCCTTCTGGTGCTGGTATTAAATCTGATCAAGCTGCTGCTAAAATTTTGAAAAAAGGCGGTATTTCCTTACTTAACGACTACGCTAAACTTCACTTTGCTAATACTGAAAAGGCAAAAAAAATAGCCTTTAGATAGTGAAAACAATAGTACTCTCATAATTTATCTATTTGATAGCCTTTTTCATCTTTTTTCGGTATAATGTGAAGTGAATTCAAACTGAAGAAACGAGGAATGAAAAATGACAGACAAACATGTACACGATGAAAATTGTAACCATGACCATGATCATATTCATGATGCAGAAGATTTAATCACTTTAATTGATGATGAGGGAAATGAAGTTTTATTCCGTATTCATTTAACAATTGACGGACAAGAAGAATATGGTAAAGATTATGTTTTATTATATGATGCAAGCACTCCTGAAAATGAAGAAGTTGAATTATTAGCTTATGCTTACGAACAAAAAGATGGCGATACTGAAGGCCGTTTAACAGAAATCGAAACTGAAGCTGAATGGGAAATGATTGAAGAAGTTTTCAATACTTTCGAAGCTGAAGAA
>CAUQFM010000042.1:0-16956 GCA_963517295.1 uncultured Vagococcus sp. | reverse complement strand
CGACAACTTCAAAAACCATAATCAATCCAAAGAGCGCGGATTGTTTATATTTTTCTCCAGTTACTTGGAGTTAAGCGCCTTTTTCACCACTTTATTTTTCGGATGAATTGTGCGGTAGCTTTGAATTAAAGCTTGAGATACCATCAAACGTTTTGGATATACTAAGTAACGTGGTTGCCAATTTGGTTTGAATTTATTCTTATAATTTCTTAATCCTTTAAAAGAATAAAGGCTAGAAGAGTTATGATAAATACTATTTGTAACGGTACTTAGTAAGCTGTTTGATTTTTCAAAGGTACTAGATAATGGTGCCATACCTAAGTTAAAGATTGTATATTCGTGTTCTTTGGACCAAAGGATTAGATTTAAATAAAGTAAATCCATCATTTGAATCGTATCGTGATTTTTCCATCTAATCAAATCGACAGAGACTTTCCCTTCAACATACGCAGGCATCATGGAAGCAAAGGCGATAACAGATCCTTCTTTATCACGAATTGTTGCCACATCTTGTTTAAGTAAGTACTCATCGTTAAAATCTCCAAGAGAAAAACTCATCTCTTTTCTGTCACCTAACCATTCGTCAGAAACGGGTCTTAGCTCTTTAATTAAATCAGGACTTGCTTCTTCGATTTGGAAAGAGAGTTCTTCTTGTTCTTGTTTATTCAGGAGTTGTCTAAAGACTTTCCCTTTATTTCCAGAAGTTTTAAAACCAGTGACATCCATTTCGCCTTCTTCACCTAAGTTAAACAAGGTATAGTTTAATTCAGTGTAGATATGGATATTGTCAGTTGTAGTTTGATAAAAAATAATTTCCTTACCAATACTTGTTGCATAGTCATGAATCTCTTTAATAAACGGGAAAAAGTTTTCTTGATTACCAATAGGATCACCTAAAATTAAGACATAATAGGATTTTTCTTGATAAATAATACCAGTTCCTAATTCTTTATTAACTAGAATCTTATTTGAAGGTAAAAAGCCAAGATTAGCTAAATTACTTCCTTGATAAGTTTCTAAGATCTCTTCAAAATCAGAAGTCTGGTCACTCATATTTTCATTTTCAGCTTGCAAGGCAAAAGTGTATTTATGTCGCAAACGGTATCGATTGAAAAAGACATAACTAAACCAAATACAAGAGATAATAATTGGATAAAGATAGATTTCTTTTAAAATATTTAAGCTATAATAATCTGCTGTATAGTACGTACTTTGCATCACAATAAGTGTGAAAAGTAACGTTATAATCCATAGAACTTTTTCTCTACGATAGCGAACAGTGACATAGTTAGTAAAACTTTTTCGAGATAGAAATAGTACGATTGCAAAAATAGCGGAACAAATGACACCTTCAATAAATAGTAAAGTATTAAAGAGCATTAATTGACATATAAAAATAATAGTTAGTAAAATAATTATATTTCTAAACGCTTCCCTAGAACCATAAAGAATGCCTAGATAATTAGGGATCATATAGATGGTGCAAAATGTATAAAGAATACAAACGAACAGTAACCAATTATTGGGTTCATCTAATGCTATATAGAAGAGACCGAATACAGAATCTTGGAGGAAAAAGAGAGTTCCTATAGAGAATAAAACAACCATAAACCAGCGAGTTAAGGCTTGAACTCTTTTTTTAGTAATATCAATAAAAATTGTACCAAATTCTCTAGAGAAGATAACCATGTTGTTATCCGTATTAATTTTGTCTTTAACGAGTAGTTGTAGCTCGCTGATAGATAAAATTAAACCTAAGAAAAAAGGGAGAATATAGTAAGCTAAACGATAAAAAACAAGAGCTAAAAGAACAGGACCTTCTTTGATATCAAATTGATGCGTCATACCTAATAAGAAGATAACGTCAAAAGCACCTAAGCCACCAGGGACCATACTTATTAGACCAGCAATGGTTGCGATGATAAAGACGCTTTCCATTTCCCAAAAACTAACATGAACACCAACAAATGTTAAGGCTAAATGCATAACAATCCCAACAAATAAATAATCTATAACAGAAACACAGGTATATTTAAGACTTAACCAACGATCTGTATCAACAGGAGGTTTGATGATAGTTACGATTAAAAAGATAGGTAATAATGCTGCTAGAACAAATAAACCAACTTTTAAAAATGGTTTTTGATCTAATAAATAGGAAGCAGAAAAAACATTACTGACAACAAGTATGGATAAAACACCAATTCCTGTGATCATAGAGAGCAAAAGAAGTGAAATACTTTTCTTTAGGTGAGTTTTTTCATCTTCGGTAGAAATATAGTTTTGAAAATAATTGTATCTAATAGTCGAACCTATGATACCTCCAAAACCAATAAGTGTATTTAGAGAATTAATAATCCAGCTCATTTTAATGGTTTTTAGAAGTGGTACTTTTAATTTTTGTGATTTGATAAGAACTAAATCATAGAGACTAAGAATCCAAATACCTAATAAGCTAACAGCAATTAGGATGACAATGGATGAAATAGACCTGTTTTGAACAATGTTGTAAACATCTTTAAAATTAATAGAAGCAAGTTCAGTTTTTAGTTTCCAAAAAGAAATCAGAAAAATAGAAAAGGCAATAAAAAATTTAATAAATTTTTTCATTTATAACATCTCCTTTATTTTTATGTTTATATACTCATCATAACAGTCAACCAATTATAGGTAAATAAAAATTAGTTTATTTAAGTGGTATTAAAAAAAATAACGTTGCTTATTGTTTAAAAAAATAATTTCAAGAAATTTTCAATCAAAAGAGTTGCTAATTAAAAATTGCTCTGCTATTATAATTCTACAATATAAAAACTCTTAGGGGAGTAACCAGTGGCTAAACTAATAGGTAGCTGCGCTAATGTCAACAGTAAGTTAACAGAAATGTTTTCTGGTATTAGATGAAATGGTGAGACTTAAGACAAGTAAAACACTTGTCTTAAGTCTCTTTTTTTTGGTAATCCTCTGAGTAAAATGGAAAGGGAAGGGATCTTGATTGGGGAAAAAAACATATCAAGCAAGTATTACAGAAATAATAATGGAGGTTAACTCTCAGAAAGAGGGATTATCTCACAAGGATGCCAAAGATAGATTAGAAAAAAATGGTTATAATCAATTAAAAGAAGCACCGAAAAAAACAAGTTTCGCTTTGTTTCTAGAAACGTTTAAAGACGCCATGGTAATAGTACTATTAGTTGTGGCAGTTATTCAGATAGTGATGGGATCTTACGTTGAATCACTTGTTATTTTAGCAGTTTTATTGATGAACTCTGTCGTTAGTGTTATTCAGGCTAAAAAAGCAGAAGGCTCTTTAGATGCTTTAAAAAATTTGTCAGCACCAGATGCAAAAGTCATTCGTGAAGGCAAAGAAATGAGCATCCCAGCAAAAGAAGTCGTTGTTGGTGATGTAGTTATTTTGGAAGCAGGGGATTATGTTCCGGCAGACGGTCGATTACTCGATGCGGGTTCTTTAAAAGTAGATGAAGGAATGTTAACCGGCGAGTCTGTTCCAACTGAGAAGAATTTAGAAATAATTTCAGAAATTGTTCCGATTGGTGACCGTAATAATATGGTCTTTAGTGGAACCATCGTCACTTATGGACGTGGACTTTTCCTGGTGACATCGATAGGAAATGAGACTGAAATTGGTGAAGTAGCGACGTTACTAGAAAGTACTGTTGACCAGAAAACACCTCTTCAAAAAGGTTTAGATAGTTTTAGTAAAAAATTGAGTTTAGCTATTTTAGCTTTATCATTGGTTATTTTAGGTGTTCAAGTTGCCAGAATTATGATCAATGGTGGTTCAGGAGATATGATGGCTGATTTCTTAAATGCTTTCATGTTTGCCGTTGCAGTCGCAGTCGCTGCAATTCCAGAAGCTCTACAATCTATTGTAACCATTGTTTTATCTATTGGCACAAAGCAAATGGCGAGTCAGCATGCTATCATTCGTCAATTACCTGCTGTTGAAACATTAGGTTCAGCAAGTGTTATTTGTACAGATAAGACGGGAACGTTAACTCAGAATAAAATGACGATAGTTGATTTCTATTTACCAACAAAACAAGCTAAAGAAGAGTTAACTAACCATAAAAAATGGACGAATTCATTTAAACGACTTATGGAAATTAGTTTATTGGCTAATGATGCCACAATTAATGAAGATAACCAAAAATTAGGTGACCCAACAGAAATTGCTTTCTTGGATTATAGTGATAAGTTAAATCAATCTTACCGCGAAGTTAGAAAAACTTATCCACGTTTACAAGAATTACCATTTGATTCAGATCGTAAATTAATGTCGACGTTACACTTAATCGATGATGAACACTTATTATTAACTAAAGGTGGGCCTGATGTTCTTCTAAGCCGTAGTTCTAAAATTTTATTAAACGATGAAGTAGTTCCTTTAACAGCAGAAATTTTAGCTAACATTCAAGAACAAAATGAAGCTTTCTCAAATCGAGCACTTCGAGTTTTAGCTTTTGCATATAAACCGTTAGACAATCGTGAACTGACTTTAGAAGATGAAAATGATTTAGTCTTTGTTGGATTAATGGCAATGATTGATCCACCGAGAGAAGCAGTTACTCAAGCGGTTAAAGATGCTAAAGAAGCAGGTATTAAAACAGTGATGATTACAGGTGATCACAAAACAACTGCTGTAGCAATCGCTCGTGAAATCGGTATTTTTGAACAGGATGATTTAGCATTAACAGGAACAGAGTTAGATGCTTTAGCAGAAGATGAATTAATGGAACGATTAGAAAAAATTTCAGTTTATGCTCGTGTTTCTCCTGAAAATAAAATTCGTATTGTTAAAGCGTGGCAAGCAAAAGGGCACGTTTCAGCGATGACAGGAGATGGTGTGAATGATGCGCCTGCCTTGAAGCAAGCTGATATTGGGATTGCGATGGGAACAGGGACTGATGTTGCCAAAGATGCGGCTGCTATGATTTTAACGGATGATAACTTTGCTTCTATTATTAGTGCGGTAAAAGTTGGACGTAATGTCTTTGATAATATCAAAAAGGCAATTGCGTATCTGTTTGCAGGAAACTTAGGTGCCATCATAGCGATTCTATTTGCTTTAGTAATGGATTGGACAAATCCTTTTACAGCTTTACAACTATTGTTTATCAACTTAGTTAATGATTCATTGCCAGCCATTGCTTTAGGTATGGAGAAGGCTGAACCAACGATTATGACAAGGGCACCAAGAAATCCAAATGCTGGTATTTTTACAGGTAAAACATTAACATCTGTTACTTATAGAGGGATTATCATTGCCGTAGCGGTTATATTTGCTCAATGGCTAGGAATGAAAGAGTCAGCGGAATTGGGTGTTGCAATGGCTTTCTCAACTTTAATTTGGAGTCGTACATTGCAAACATTTCCAGCAAGATCTAATAGTCAAACAGCGTTAAAAGCAGGATTTTTCTCTAATAAAATGGTCTTGGTTTCTGTAGCAGTTTGTTCATTATTTTACGGGGTAACGTTAATTCCAGGTATTAGACAGGTGTTTTCATTACCAGCTTCATTTTCGTTAAATGATATCGCGCTATCAATCGGCATAGCTATTGTAGCAACAATCTTAATGGAAGTAACAAAGCTAGTTTTAGGTGCTATTCAATCTAAAAAAATAAAAACAGTAAAGTAGTCAAAAATTATTTTGCACTGAGATACTGAAAGTGAGAGCGAATAATGACTTTTTTGATTCATTGCTTTTGGTAAAGTTGTTATCTGAATAGACTTTTTATTTCGTTAATGTTAAATAGTATTCATAAATACAAAAAAAGTTGACACTTGTCAGCTTTTTTTATTTTGGAGATGGAAATCTAGAGTTTTTATAATCTAAAGTTTGCTAAAATAATAAACAACTATGTTTTAAAAGAGGTTATTATGAACAAATGAGTTGTTCGTATTTTTTTATTGTCAATTTTGATTTATAATGTATAAATTGGTTATGTTCAATAAATTAAAATTAGTAAGGATTAGAATAAACTATTTTAGATTTATTGGATTTCTGTGTAAAAGTTTGTTTGTGTTATATAGAAAGGAAAGACAGTTGAAAAAATATTATCATGGTTTAGACGGTTTACGAACAATTGCGATTATCGGAGTTATTTTATATCATTTGTTACCAGATGTTTTTAAGGGCGGATTTTTAGGCGTTCCCTTATTCTTTTCAATCTCAGGGTTTTTAATAACAGCTCCCTTAATTGAAGAGAAAAAAATATCTGGACGTATTAATTATAAAAAATTTTACTTTAAAAGAATTAAACGGATTTATCCGTCTCTTTTAGTAATGCTATTCATAGTAGGTCTAATAGCAATATTACTTGAAAAAGATAATAAATATCTAATGGAGGCTGGAAGTTCTCTTTTAGGTGTTAACAATCTCTGGCAATTAAGTAATAAAGTTTCTTATTTTGAACAATTTAAGGATCTTAATTTATTGAAACATTTGTGGTCTTTATCTGTGGAATTACAATTTTATTTAATTATGCCATTTATTGTTCAATCCTTAGTAAATAAAAAAAATGGAGTTAATCGACTTAGGGAATTTTTAGTTATAACAACGTTGTTATCCTGGTTAATTATGATGTCCGTCTTTTTATTTAAAGGGAATTCGACTGTTTATTATTTATTTACGGCAAGATTCTTTTCTTTTAGTATGGGATCGTTAGTGAGTATTTTATATTTTAATTTTGGTTTAAGAAGAACGTTCGATAGAGGCTTAATCACAATTATTTTTATGCTTTTCTGTTTCATAATCATCTCAGATTACAAAGCATTGACTTATTTAATTGGTATGTTTATTTTCAGTTTATTAGGCTCACTTGTAATCTGGGCGGTGGTCTCACAACCCAAAATTGATCAATTATTGTCTAATAAATTTTTTGAATTCATTGGAGTCAGAAGTTATGATATCTTTTTATGGTATTATCCTGTTTTAGCCTTATATCAAAAATATGCCAAGTGGGATGGTAGCCAACCAGTATTTCATATTAGTTTACAATTGTTGATTATTTTAGTTTTGAGTAATTTTACTTACCACCTGTCCCGATATATAGTTGGAAAAAGAGAGAAAAAAAATAACTTAAAATTAGTTATCGCATTTGAATGCTTATTTTTAGTTAGTGTCACAGTGGTTGCTGGAAATATCATATTAAATCATCAAAAAAAAATGGAGCTTACAACAATCACGAGTTCAACAAAAGAGGTAGTTACTAAGAAAGAAACACAAGACTCTACCACTAAGGAGACAACTAAAACGTCTACAACAGAAACAGAAGAGCTAAATCCTAAAAAAGAAGTAAACAACCTATTATTTTTAGGTGATTCTGTCATGTTGGGAGCAGAAGAAAAAATCAACGAAACGTTTAATGGTAAAAATATAGCAATCAAAGCTCGAGTAGGCAAACAACCTTATGAGATTGTAACAGATCTTGAAGAAACAGATTTGTCTCAGTATGAAACGGTTATTATTGGTGTGGGAAATAATGGCTTAGTTCGAAAAAATGAATTCGATCAAATCGTCAAAGAATTAGCTAATAAGCAATTAATTTTCATTACAACAGCTGTTGAAATGGCTTGGAAAGTCCCAAGTAATAATCTACTGAAAGAGTATGATAAAAATAATAAAAATATAAACCTATTAGATTGGGATAAGTATGTCAGTCAGCATCTTAATGATAGCTTATTAACAGAAGATGGTATTCATTTAACCCTTAAAGGACAAGAAGAGTACACACGGTTATTGAAAGAAGTTCTGGAGAAGTAGCGGTTAGTTTTATTCCCTGACAACAAATAACATTCGTTAAAATAAGAAGAGGCAGACTTTTTGTAGTCAGCCTCTTCTTTTTATTTCAATTTAATTTCAAAAATCATACCATCTTTTTCTTTATTTGATTCAAACCGTAACTGATAGTCATATAAATCAGCTAATTGTTTAACAAAAAATAAGCCCAATCCAGAACCTCCATCGTTTCTATTACGAGCAAAATCTGGTCGATAAAATGGATCAAAAATTTTAGTAAGCACATCTGGTGTTAGTGGTGTACATTTATTTTCAATAGAGATGACTTTCTCGTAGTATGTAATGTTGATATTACTAGAACAATTGGAATAACGATAAGCATTACTAATAATATTAGATAAAATTCGAGTTAAGTCTTCTTGATTGGCTAAAATGGGTACTTCTGAAATACTAAGTAAAAAATATTTATTATGTTGATCGTCTAAGAGTTCATAGGGTGTAATGAGTGGTTTCAGTATTTCTCGAACATTAATTTTTTTTAGTGTCTGTTTTTTTTGTACATTTTCTGACATTTCATAAACAGAGGTAATTTCTTTGATTAATTCAGTTTGCTGAACTAATAATTCTTGGCACTTATCTAAGTAAGTTTCGTGATCCTTATATTTACCAACATTTAAACGCATTCCTTCAACTAAGCCAGACATGACGGCAACAGGTGTTTTTAATTCATGAGCCGCACTTTGAACGAAGTAGGCTTTATTTTTTTCTAATTCTTTTCTTTTAGAAACCTCGCCTTCTAAAGAGGAAATCGCTTGTTTTAATGTATTGTTTAATACATTAATATCATTGGCTAAATCACTTATTTCATCATTGCCCTTGATATTACATGTAGTATCGTGATTAAAATCAAGCATTTTACGAGTTGTATTAGAAACTTCTCGTATTCTTTTAGTCGATAATTTTGAGTATAAAAGAGCAGCGATAATTCCTAATATTAAGGAGATTCCAATAATATAAGGTGCTAAGTCAAGTAAAATCCGTTTAGCATCTGAAATAGGTTGTGAGTAAATCTCAGTAACTAAGGTGTAGAAATTCCCCTCCTTATCTTTAAATGTATTTTTTTGAGTAATTAGACCAGGGAAAGCTGACGCAATATCTTTTTCCGATAACTCAGTCGGTTGTTCTTCTTTGTTTTCGGGATTGTCATATACGTAGAAGGTACTTGTATTAGGAAAAGATTCTGTCATTAATTGACCTTGCTTATCCAGTAATTTATAGCCATAGTTGAAATCTATAGATGTTTCAATTTTATGTTTAATTTCTTTCAAGGATTTATCTTCAAAAGATTTGGTTAGTTCCTCAGTTTTTGTGGTAGCCTCTGATTTTAATTTGTTTTCATAATAGCTAGGCATCCAAAGGTACAGGATTAATAAGGTAACTAGGGACACGATACTAATAATACCAGTTGTATAAAAGAAATTTTTCATCCAAATTTTCATGAAGATACCTCTAACTTATAACCAATACCAGTTACTGTCTGAATGTTAATGTCAGGCATTTTTTTTCGAATATTTTTAAAATGATTATCTAAGAGACGATTATCCAGATCATCTTGATATCCCCAAACACTATAAATAAGTTGTCCACGTGGAATAATTATATTAGGTCGTTTGGTTAGGCAAGATAAAATTTCAAATTCTTTTTTTGTTAAATCAATGAGCTGATCTTGATAGAACACTTGATAATCTTCATAGGAAATAGTTAGATCACCTAAATTTTTTGTTTTAGTGGGGTGTTGATATCTTCTAAGAACTGCTTCGATTCTTTTAACTAGAATTGAGGGTGAAAAAGGTTTTGTGATATAGTCATCAATTTCTTGATTGAAACTTGCAAGTTGTGTGTATTCATCATCTAAAGCCGTCATCATGATAATTGGTATCTTGCTGATTTGTCTGATGTTCTTTAAAACATCTAAACCGCTTAGTTTAGGAAGCATAATATCAAGTAAGATTAAATCAACTATTTGATCATTGAATTTTCTTAATCCGTCTTCACCATCCATAGCAACAGTCACTTCGAATCCAGCGTCTATCAAAAACTCAGATACAATTTCACTTAGCATTTCTTCATCTTCGATTAATAAAATATGAGCCATAATTGACCTCCTTTTTGATCTTGTTTCATTCTTATTGTACCAAAAATTTGTACCATGATTTTCCTGTTTTGAAAAAAACAGATAAAAAACAGATGAAACATACACGATACAGAGATGTCTTTTATATGATAGTCCTATCAACAAATAGGAGAGGATGAAGTGACATGCTTGAAATAAAAAATATTTCAAAAATATACAATCCACAACACGCCCAACCACTGAAAGCATTAAAAAATATTAATTTAACCTTTAATTCAGGGGAGTTTATCTGTATTTTAGGGAAATCAGGATCAGGGAAATCAACGCTGTTAAATATATTAGCAGGATTTGACCAGCCAACTTCTGGAGAAGTTTTACTAGATGGAAAAGATATAGCAAAATTTTCAGCAATAGACATGGCTGATTACCGAAAAGATAAAATTGGTTTTGTTTTTCAAGATTTTCAACTTTTAGATCATTTAAGTGTATTTGAAAATGTCAAAATTGGCTTGGCTATGGAAGCGAGTATTACACAAGAGAAAAAAGATATGTTAGTCAATGATATTCTTTATAAAGTCGGCTTAACTAAGCATTCAGATCATAAACCTTCTGAATTATCAGGTGGACAAAAACAACGGGTATCGATTGCCAGAGCTTTAGTGAAAGAGCCTGACATTTTAATTGCAGATGAACCAACAGGCGCACTTGATAGTGAAACTTCGGTTGAAATTATGAATTTACTAAAACAAATTTCCCAGTCAGGAAAACTAGTCATTGTAGTAACTCATGATGAAGAATATGCCCACATGGCAACAGAAATAGTGACTCTTGTAGATGGTGATGTAATTAAAATAGAACAGACTGAAAATATGCCAACAGCGATGGGTACAATTAATATACAACCAAAACAACATAAGCGATCTTTTGAGCGGAAGATGATTTTTAAATTAACAGCTCAAAAAATGAAAGATAACCGTTGGCGTTATTTACTTGTTAGTATTGGCTTAATTATCGGGATTGCATCACTTTCTATTGCCTTTGGTTTGAATAATGGCCTGAAATCTTATGTAGATTACATCAATACAAAAATTGTAGACGAAAAGAAAATCGTGATAAGTAAAAATGAAGAAATCAATTCTGAGGATATTTTTAAATTAAAACAAAATAAAAATGTTGTTTTAGCACAAGATGAATATACGATGACAGCCAAAGATGCTAAATCAAATGAGCTAGGAAAAGAGTCTGAGTTTAACGTCAAATCGATTATTCCTAAAGAGTATCAAGATAAATTTGCTAAACCAAGTGTGGTAGGTGGTAAGTTACCAGAAGATGGGAAGAAAGAAATCATCATGCCACTAAGTATGGCAAAAAAACTAGCAAAAGATGACACTCCAAAATCGTTAATAGGTAAAACAATTAATTTAAAGTTTTTAGCCAAAGATGAAGTGAATCAATACCCATCTAGGTGGGATAATCAAGAATTTAAAGTAACTGGAATTACTGAAAAAGCATTAGTCGGAGAAGATTTTGCTTATATTCCTTACGATATACATAAAGAGATTGTCAAACGCTCACGATTTTTAGGAAAAGAAGCTGATATTCCAACAGATAATATGAGTGTTTATGTCAAAAATAAAGAAACCGTAGAGTCAGTGTATGACACCTTTAAAAAAGATTATCGAGTGACAAGACCTTCTGATGTTTTAAAAGAATTGACGACTGTTTTTAAAAATTTAAATGCTATTGTGTTGATTGCGGCGATTCTGATTTTAATCATATCAGCTATTATGATTGGGATTATTTTATATATTAGCGTACTCGAAAGACGACGGGAGATTGGTTTATTTATCTCAGTCGGCGCAACGAAAAAGGATATTAAAAGATTATTTTTATCAGAAGCCCTATTTATTGGAACGTTAGCCTCTGTTACAGGTGTGGTGGTTTCAGTGATAACTAAGTTTTTAATCAATCCTTTCGTAATAAAAATGATGAATTATCCAGTTTTTGAACCAAGTATTATCACATGTACAGCGGCGATTTTATTTGGAGTCAGTGTGAGTGTTTTAGCAAGTTTTATTCCAGCAAACAAAGCAGCTAATCTATTACCAATTGATTTACTTAGAAGAAATTAGAAAAGAGGAAAAATAAAAATGAAGAAAAAAATAATTTTAATGACACTGTCAGCTATAGTTTTAGGGAATTTGGTAGCCTGTCAATCTAAACCTAAAAAAGAAGAATCGAAAACAAGTCAAACAGAACAAGTAGCAACAGATAAAAAAGAACTAGGACAACAACCACAGGGATTATCAAAAAAAGAAGTCGTAGCTTTGATGCCAGTAATAGCTAAAAAGTCCAAAAAAATAATGATTGATAATGGTGAAAAAATCCATCCATCATTTAATATGAAAGATAAGCAGATACTGATTGTCAGTAATGTTGCTAAAACAGCTTACTTGGTGAACAGTCAAGATGAGAAGTATGGCAAGAAAGACGAAGCTATCGAGTATTCTACAGATACAATTACTAATAAAGAAATTATGACAGGTGCTTTTGGTGAAACTGAATTTAATGGAAAGAAAACATATTTTTATAATGTAGATAATCAGATGTCGATCATTCAAGGTCGAGATAAAGAAGAACAAAGTAATGAAATTGTTAAAACGGTTCTCCATGAAGGAATCCATATGTATTTACAACCGGCAATTGAAACAGGTGACAAAGTAGCCTCACTTGAAAGCTCTGACTCTGGGATAAAACGTGCTATCTCGTATCCGATTCCAGTAGAAGAACGGATCAATCGAGCGCAACAAGCTTATTTTTATAGAGAAGCATTAAAAGCTAAGACAGAAGATGAGAGAATTAGCTTGATAAAGAAAGGTAACTTCTATTACAAAAAATTTATTGAATCTAATCCTGAAAATGCTAAAAAAGCAGTGTTTGATCGAATTGAAGGTCAACCAACTTACTCAGAATCAAGAGGATTGGCGACTGTGACAAGCAAAAATACGGATGAAAAAACCTTAAATAATGAAACAATAAAACATATTTTAAATGACTCTCGTGTTAGCGATGAAATGTTACAGATGGGTATGGAAGACATGGAGTATTATTCAGTGGGTTCACTAGGATATGCCAATGTTTTACAGTTGAATAAAATGAAAGAGGTTCAAGAAAGTAATCAAAACCCAGTTCACTATCTTTATGAGAAATATGGTGTCGATGAAAATAAAGGAAACGAAGAGTTATCAAAAGGTATTAAAGATCAGTTTACAGCTCAAAACGAGCAATTAAAACAGCAAATTGATGGCGTAGATAAAAAAGTTAAAGAGGCTGAATATGTTAAGATAAAAGTTGCTTTACCAGATAAAATTGATGGTTTCGAGTTGCATTCAAATTCAATTAACTATAAATTCCAAGAAAAAGATGGCACAATCGAAGTTATATCACAAGAATTAAAATTAGGAGAAAATCGTCTGAAATTAACTCAAGCTGAATTAATTAAAACAACAGAAAAAGAAAAAGAAACATATTATTTAATGGTTCCTAAAAAAGATGTAGAAATTAAAGGTGACAAAGTAAGTATTCAATCAAAAGATGTCCAAGTATTTGATCAAAAATTTAAGAAAAATGGGGAAGTATTAGAATTAAACTAAGAAATAGTTTAGGGACTGACAATAAAATGCAGTCTCTATTTTTTTCTAATCAATTGATTTTACTTATTTATGATATTTTGATAAGCTTACGTTTCAATTATGAAGGGAGAATAATCAATGAAAAAAAGAATTTTAGCATACCTACCATTGGGCATTGGTTATCAAACTGCAATTTTCTTCTAAAATTGTCTAACTTATGGGTGGCAAGCCACTCGCCAAAAGACAAAAAGTTAGACTAATTAAAAGAATAGAGGAAAATAAAATGAATCAAATAGTAAGAAAAAATCCAAACACCATACCCGCACCAGTGGGTGAATATAGTCATGTGACGATTATTCCCAAAAATAGTACTTTATATACCTTTTCCGGACAAATCGGAATGGATCAAAAAGGTATTATTCCAGAGAGTCACCAAACACAAGTCGAAAATACGTTTCAAAATATAAAACGAGTGCTACAATCAGAAAATTTGACCGAAGAAAATATTATCAAAGTTAACATCTGGTCAGTGGATGAGATAGATTGGGATCATTTTTACACTGTTTGGAATCAATTTTTCACTATAAATCCCTCAATGACAATTGCCTATATTTCGGCATTAGGCTTACCAGAAATCAAAATAGAAATCGAAATATTAGCTGCGAAAGCAGAGTAACCAATTAAAAATTATACAGCCAAAAAAATAGGGGATGACTTTTATTGGTCAGACTCTATTTTTTTTATTTGAAAATAATACAAAAAAGCCTTTATTAACGAACTGAAAACGTTTACAATTAAATTATACTATTATGTTTTTTATGTCTTAATAATGTTTATTTTATAGGGTAAACCATCATTTTTATAGGGTGGTTAATAAAAAGAATGCGAGGAGGATTTATGGAAAAGAAAAAAATATTTTACGGTTGGTGGATTGTAGCAGGTGCAGTCTTAATTACTAGTACGCTTGTTCCTAGTGTTGTTGCAATGGCAAATAAATTTTTGATTCCTGTAACAGAAGATATGGGAATTAGTCGAAGTGCTTTTACTTTAAGTAATACCATATTACAAGCAATGGGTATATTTTTATCGCCATTAATTGCAAAAAAAATTAGTAAAGGAAATTTAAAGTCGATCCAAAGTATTGCAATTATCGTATTTTCTTTATCTTATGCCTCTTATGGATTAGCTAAAAGTCCCATTCATTTATATCTATTGTCATTTATTATTGGAATTTGTTATTTATGTGCAACTATTATTCCTATTAGTATTATGATAACGAATTGGTTTGTTAAAAAGAGAGGACTTGCGATGAGTCTTGCGATGGCTGGTATTGGATTGGGCGGTTTTGTTTTTAGTCCACTAATAACATTGTGGATAAGTAATTATGGTTGGCGTAAAACATATATGATCATGGGAGCTATTTTGTTAGTGGTTTCTTTACCTGTTTCTTTGTTTGTTTTTAAAAAGAAACCTGAAGATATGGGATTAGTCGCGTATGGCTCAGATGAAAAACAAGATGAAGGCAACGCAGTTCATACTGTAGCCACGATAAAATTAGAAACGAAAGATATTTTTAGAAAGCCATTTTTTATTTTATTACTAGTTGGGATGGCTTTGAATGGCGTTATTAATAGTGGGGCATTGGGCCAATTTCCACCTGCGCTTGAGGGACTGCAAACGCCAGCTATGGCAGCGACTATTATTTCTCTCTATTCATTGATTGGTATTGCTGGAAAACTTACATTAGGTTGGGTTAATGATAAATGGGGAGTGGTTGCTAGTTCAATATTTGGTTGTGTTACGTTTGGTCTAGCATTTATATTTATGTTTTTTGGAGGACATCAGATAGCTTTATATGCTTTAGCTATTACTTTGGGCTTAGGTATTGGAATTGGATCAGTCTCACCACCGCTAGTAACCTCATCAATATTTAGTACGGAACAATACGGTGAAGTTTATGGTTACGTTAGTAGCGCTATGCAAGTGGGAATGTCAGTTGGTTCCTTACTAGTTGCTTCAATTTATGATAAGACAGGTTCTTATCAAATAGCTTGGCTTTTATTATTGGTTTTAACAGTAGGAACTTTATTAAGTTGGATAGGTGCATATTACCAATCAAGAAAGTACTGCTGAGAATAATGATAGAAACAACGGAACTAGTCGCGCAGATTTGAAAGGAGAAAATAGTGATGAACGAACTACAAAAAAAATTAAGTGAAAGATTATCAGAAAGAGAAGATGAGATCATTAAATTACGTCGTTACATGCATGAGTATCCAGAATTATCTTTTAAGGAAGAAAAAACAGCAAAATTTATTGCTGATTTTTATGAAGGTAAGGATTGTGTTGTTCAAACTAATTTTGGTGGTGGATACGGCATTTTAGTCGATATCAAAGGAGGTAAGCCAGGTCCTAGCCTAGCAATACGAGCTGATTTTGATGCGCTTCCAATTCAAGAAGAAACGGAACTTTTGTTTGCTTCTAAAAATCCAGGTGTCATGCACGCCTGTGGACATGACGCACATACGGCCTATATGTTGGTTTTAGCTGATACCTTAATAGAGTTAAAAGAAGAATTACCAGGTCGAGTAAGAATCATTCATCAGCCAGCAGAAGAAACACCACCTGGTGGAGCACTAGGAATGGTAAAAGCTGGTTGTTTAGAAGGTTATGATCACGTAATTGGTGCGCATGTTTTGACTTCTTTTGAACTAGGAAAAGTCGCCTATCGAGAAGGTGAAATGATGAGCGGAAGAACAACTTTTAAAGCTGTTTTACATGGTAAAAGTGGACATGGTTCTATGCCTCATGATGCTAATGATGCAATTGTTGCAGCGTCTCAGTTTGTAACTGCTGTTCAGACAATTGTGAGTCGAAGAGTTAATCCTTTTGATATGGTTGCTGTAACGATTGGCTCTTTTGACGGAAAAGGATCAGCCAATGTTATCAAAGATACTGTGGAGCTGGTTGGAGATGTTAGGATAATGACAGAAGATTCCCGAAAATTAGTAGAATATGAATTCAAAAAAATATTATCAGGAATTTGTGAGGCATTTGGAATCACTTATGAATTAGATTACATTCATGATTATCCAGTCTTAGTTAACGATCCAGCATTAACAGAGATGATAGCTAAAGCAACAATAGCGGCTGATTTTGAAAAAGTGACAGATGTTTTTCGTTGTGATCAACTAACGCCATCAGAAGATTTTGCTTATTACGCGCAAGAGAAACCAAGTAGTTTTATTTTCATAGGAGCTGTTAAAAAAGGTGATGAATTTTACCCACATCATCATCCTAAATTTAAAATTGATGAAGCTTGTTTATTAATTACAGCTCAAGTTATGGGAAATGCAGTACTCTATTATTTATTTAATGGAGTGGCTTAATAAAAGTTCGATTAAAAGGTGCTTGCCTCCAGTTGCTTGGAG
>CAUQFM010000041.1:0-17701 GCA_963517295.1 uncultured Vagococcus sp. | reverse complement strand
AACGAGTGAACAGACTTTTGTCAACGAACATTATTTATGAACTATGCTTCTTTATTCGCAATTAGGCGATTTGATAAAACCCCAAATTCTTTAATACTTAATGTTTCACCGCGACGTTTTGGATCTATCTCACATTCTGCTAATGATTTTTCTAACCAAGCTTTAGTTTCTTCATCTTTTCCAAAATAATTGATTAAATTATTCCATAGTGTTTTTCTACGTTGCATAAAAGCTGATTTAGTTAATTTGAAAAAGAATTTCTCATCTACAACTTCAACAATAGGCGTTGTTCTTTTCTTTAATTTTATGATAGCTGAATCAATATTAGGTTGAGGAATAAAAGCTGTTTTTGGCACAATGAAGGCTACTTCCGCTTCCATGTAATATTGTACAGCAATTGATAATGAACCATATGCTTTAGTACTTGGCACTGCAGCAATTCTATCAGCTACTTCTTTTTGCATCATCACAACCATTAATTCAATATCTAAATTAGACATCAGTAAATGCATCATAATCGGGGTTGTAATATAGTAAGGTAAGTTAGCAACCACTTTAATGCCACCATCTGTTGTAAAGGTATCTCTAGCAATCGTTTCAATATCAGCTTTCAAAACATCTTCATTGACCACTGTCACATTATCATAAATGCTCATTGTGTCATCTAAAACTTCAATTAATCGTTGGTCAATTTCAAATGCCAATACTTCACCATTAGAACGAGCCAAATGCTCTGTTAAAGCGCCAATCCCTGGACCTACTTCAATAATCTGATCTTGATCTGTTAACTCAGCTGCATATGCTATATCTCTTAAAATATTTGGCTCTGTTAAAAAATTTTGACCTAGACTTTTCTTAAATGAAAAACCATATTTTTTTAGAATCTCTTTGGTTCTACTTGGTGTTGCAATATCTTTATATTCACTCATTCTTTTCACCCTCTAAAATTTCTTTCATTGCTTTTGTAAAAATTTCTTTTTCAACATGAAACATCTTTAATCGTTTTTTTAGTTGTTTACCGTTAGTATAACCAATATTTAACTTCTCACCTAGTAACTCTCTTCTTGCTTTCGCATGAGGACCAGCGATTAAACCAAATCGAATCAAATCCTCAATCTCAATTTCTGAATCAAAAGAGCCAGTAGTTGGCGTCGAGACATTTTTTAACGCTTCTATAATAGTCTCATTCGTGGCATGTTCCACACCTAAACTATTTCCTTTTTTTTGTGGTTCGCCTTTTTTTCTCGAAATAAAGGCATGTTTAGCTGTTGGAACCGCTTCTGTTATTTGCTTACGAATTTTTTCACCAGAAAAATCAGGATCTGTAAAAACAATGACCCCTCTGACTTTTTCAGCGTGTTCAATTTTAAGTAAAGTTTCTTCACTTAAAGCCGAACCATTTGTTTCTATCGTATCTGCGTCTACTACTTGTTGTACTCGTTTTGTGTCAGATTTCCCTTCCACAACAATAATTTCTTCTATTCTAGTTTTATTCGTCATTATTCACCAATCCTAAATAAACGATGGGCATTTTCTCTTGTCACATTAGCCACTTCTTCAAAAGAAATATTTCTTAATTCAGCTACTTTTTCAGCTACATATCGTGTATATCCTGGTTCATTTCTTTTTCCACGATACGGCATAGGCGCTAAATAAGGAGCATCAGTTTCAACCAACAACTTATCCATCGGTACAACTTTAGCTGCTTCATGAACTTCAAAAGCTTTCTTAAAGGTCACCACACCACTAAAAGAAATATGCATTCCTAAATCTAAGAAACGCTTCGCCCATTCATCGTCACCACTAAAACTATGCATAATGCCACCAATATCGTGGATTTTTTCTTCTTTCAATATTTTATAAGTGTCTTCCAGCGCCTCACGTGTGTGGATACTAATTGGTAAATTCATTTCTTTAGCTATCGCAATTTGTCTTCTGAAAATTTTATCTTGAACTTCTTTAGGATCTTCCATCCAATGATAATCTAACCCAATTTCACCAAGAGCTACGACTTTTGGTGTTTCTAATTGGCTTTGTAAAGTGGTCTCAATTTCTTTTGTATAACTGCCAGCCTCTGTTGGATGCCAACCAATAATACTATAAATATCTTTATAAGCTTCACTTAATGCCAATGATTTAGTAATAGTTGGCGTATCAAAACCGACAACTGCCATTTCAGTCACACCCAATTCACGAGCTCGCTCAATCACTTCAGGGATTTCATTTTCAAAGGCTTCTACATTTAGATGAGTATGTGTATCAAATATCATTTATCTCACTCCAATCCTTCTTATTTTAACACAAAAGAAAACGACTGAAAGAACTAATGCTTTCTTCCAATCGTTTTTTTATTAGGCAATAATCGCGCCATTTTCAGCACATTTAGGTGCTTCAACTACGTATAATTTACCATCTGAATTTTCAGCAGATAGAATCATTCCTTGACTAACTTCACCGCGCATTTTACGAGGTTTTAAGTTTGCCACAATGATAACTTTCTTTCCGACAAGCTCAGTTGGTTCTGGATAAAATTCAGCAATTCCAGAAAGTATTTGACGATGACCTTTGTCACCAGCGTCTAAACGGAATTGAAGTAACTTATCAGCTCCTTTAACTTTACGACAATCAATCACTTCTGCTACTTTTAACTCTACTTTGTCAAAATCTTCGTATTTAATTTGTTGTTCTTTAGAAGAGACTAATTCTGTTTCTTCTGGATTAAAAACTTCCTCTTCTGTTGCATTCGTTGTTTGAGCCATTTGCTCTTTAATATAGGCTACTTCAACTTCCATATCTAATCTAGGGAAGATTGGCGTTCCTTTATTAATCACTTTTGTCTCTCTAGGGAAATCTCCAAAACGAATATCTAACATAGAAAGTGTTTCTTCACCTAAACCTAATTGACGTAAGATTTCTTTTGGTGCTTCAGTTAAAATTGGTTGCAATAAAATAGCCGTGATACGTAAACTTTCAGCTAAATGAACCATGACACTATCTAGTTCAGCTTTTCTTTCAGGATCTCTTGCTAATACCCAAGGCTCAGTTTCATCAATGTATTTATTTGCACGTGAAATCAATTTCCAAATTTCACTCAAAGCTACATTAAATTCCATTTTTTCCATAGCTTTATTATATTTACCAATAATATCAGCTGCAGTTGTTGATAATTCACTATCGAACTCAGTCACTTGTGAAGCATATGCTGGTATATTACCTTCACAGTATTTATTAATCATCGCAATTGTGCGGTTCAATAGATTACCTAAATCATTGGCTAGATCATAGTTCACACGAGCCACAAAATCTTCTGGTGTGAAGACACCATCTGAACCAAATGGAATAGCACGCATCAAATAATAACGTAGCGCATCTAATCCATAACGTTTGACTAGCATTTCTGGATAAACAACATTACCTTTTGATTTAGACATCTTGCCATCATTCATTACTAACCAACCATGAGCAAAAATTTGTTTTGGTAATGGTAAGTCTAAAGCCATTAACATAATTGGCCAATAAATCGTATGGAAACGCACGATTTCTTTACCAACCATATGAACATCAGCAGGCCAATATTTTTTAAAGTTGCTATCATCTTCAGAACCATAACCAAGGGCTGAAATGTAGTTAGATAAAGCGTCAATCCAAACATAAACCACATGTTTCGGGTCTGCGTCAACTGGAATTCCCCAAGAGAAAGAAGTTCGACTAACTGCTAAATCTCCTAAACCTGGTTTGATAAAATTATTAACCATCTCATTTTTACGAGATACTGGTTCAATAAAATCAGGATGAGCATCATAGTATTCTAATAAACGATCAGCATATTTACTCATACGGAAGAAATAGCTTTGTTCCTTAACTAGTTCA
Source organism: uncultured Vagococcus sp. (assembly GCA_963517295.1). Taxonomy (GTDB): domain Bacteria; phylum Bacillota; class Bacilli; order Lactobacillales; family Vagococcaceae; genus Vagococcus. The sequence goes on along the minus strand of CAUQFM010000041.1, from coordinate 13,831 downwards.
ACTTCATGACCACTTGGAGCTTTTCCACCAATAACTTTGCCATCTGCATTACGGTAAACTTCAGCTAATTGATTTTCAGTAAAATATTCTTCATCTGAAACTGAGTACCAACCTTCATACTCACCTAAATAAATATCCCCTTGATCTAATAATTGTTGGAATATTTTTTTTACCGTTTTCATATGACTTTCATCAGTAGTACGGATGAATTTTGTATAATCAATGTCTAATAAATTCCATAATTTTTTAACGTCTGTTGCCATGTCGTCAACATACTCTTTTGGTGCAATACCTAATTGTTCTGCTTTTTGTTCTATTTTTTGACCATGCTCATCTAATCCCGTTAGATAAAACACATCAAAACCTTTCAAACGTTTGTAGCGAGCCATTGCGTCACAAGCTATTGTTGTGTATGAACTACCAATGTGTAGCTTGCCACTTGGATAATAAATGGGGGTTGTGATATAAAACGTTTTTTTATCCTCCATTTGTAAACCTCCTCGATTATTATGGGTAGATTACTGCCCATTTTTACATATAGTCGTTAATATTATAACACAATCTAAGACTATTTTTTGAGAAATAAAAAAGAAGCAAGAGACTTGCTTCTTTCATAGTTTAAAAGAACTTGTTATTATTAGTAACTCTTTTTAATCGTAACAAAACGATTATTTTAAATAAATCATTGTTGTTTTATTTAATTGAATCCCTTATAATCATAAACTATGGTGTTCATTCATCATATTTTAGGCTAAGAGGTTGTCTTCGGGCAGCTTCTTTTTTTATGTTCTTTTTAGTAAACGAAGGATAAAAAAATATTTTTAAACCATCTTATTCGTTACTATTTAAGTAAATTTTGATAGACTTCATGAGTTTCAAAATACTTTACTACATAAGAACAAGTAGGAACTATTTTAATGTTTTCTGCTTGTGCTTTTTTAATGACTTCAAGAACTAATTTTTCTGCGAGTCCTTTTCCTCTCTGGCTTGGATCTACAAAAGTATGATTGACATCTATCGAATTATCTTCTAGTATTTCCCAAGTGATTTCTGCTACTATCTTTTCTTTTTCAGTTAAATAAAATCGATTTTTTTCTTCTTGAAACATTATTACCACTCCTTTAAATTTCTTCCCCTTTTACTATATACAATTCAATCAATCAAAACAATTCCCTTGCTTTTTTATATATTTAAAAATATAATTTAGGCATACCTAAAAAGGAAGTGTCTTTATATGAGCAAACATCAAAACCTACTAACTGATAAACTTAATGGTTTAAGTTTACCCGAAATAAATAATACTGTTTCTGTTCCTAAAAATGCAAGTTTTCTAAGAAAGTTACTTGCCTACTCGGGGCCTGGAGCCCTTGTTGCTGTTGGCTATATGGATCCAGGAAACTGGGTAACATCTATTGCTGGGGGTGCCCAATTCGGGTATTTACTCCTATCAGTTATTCTAATTTCTAACTTAATTGCTATGATGCTCCAATACATGTCTGCCAAACTGGGGATTGTTACTGGGATGGATTTGGCTCAGGCAACTCGTGTTCATACTAATAAAAAAATGGGCATTTTTCTTTGGATTATGAATGAATTAGCCATCATGGCTACAGATATCGCAGAAGTTATTGGTAGTGCCGTGGCTTTAAATCTTTTATTCGGTTTCCCGCTTTTATTGGGTGTTTTTATTACCGTTCTCGATGTCTTTTTATTACTTATGTTAGCCAAACTTGGTTTTAGAAAAATTGAAGCCATTGTCATGACTTTAATTGCTACTATTTTCGTTATTTTTATGTATGAAGTTATTCTAGGACAGCCTAATATGAATGATTTATTTTTAGGTTTTATTCCTAGAAAAGAAGTACTTACAAATAATGGTGCGCTACTTTTAGCTCTGGGGATTGTTGGTGCAACGGTTATGCCTCATAATCTTTATCTACATTCTTCTATTGTTCAATCCAGACAATATGACCGCAAAGATAAATCTGCCTTAAAAGAAGCGATTCGTTTTGCTAAGTGGGATTCTAATATTCAGTTATTTTTCGCCTTTATTGTTAACTGTCTCCTTTTAACTTTGGGAGCTACACTCTTTTTTGGACATGGAGATTCATTAACAACACTTGGCTCTTTATTTCATGCTTTATCAGATTCAAAAGTTGTTGGAGCTATCGCTTCGCCTGTACTCAGTATTCTTTTTGCCGTAGCTCTATTAGCCTCTGGACAAAACTCAACTATTACTGGTACTTTATCCGGACAAATTATTATGGAAGGTTTTATCAAATTAAGAATACCCACTTGGGCTAGAAGATTAATTACTCGTTTATTAGCCGTTATACCTGTTGTGATTGCTATTATTATATTTGGAGATTCTGAAGAAGTGGTAGAAAAATTACTGATTTACTCTCAAGTTTTCTTAAGTGCTGCCTTACCTATTTCAATTATTCCTTTGACAATTTTTACTAGTCAAAAAAAATTAATGGGCGATTTTACTAATAGATTGTGGGTTACTATCTCTGCTTGGGTTATCACTGTTGTCTTAACAATCCTTAATGTATACCTTATTATCTCGATTTTTGTTTAAAAAATATCGATTTGTGTTGGTACTTTGTCTGACATCGTTTATAATAAAGGTATAAAAATACTATTATTGGAGGTCTACAAAATGTTTCAACAACAAAAAGTTTACAAAAGTATGGAAAATCGTAACTTTACTCCTGAAAGTTTGTTAGCCGAATTAGAAGATTTAAAACAATTTAAATTTGAAAATATTTCTTACACTGGTATTAGTTTAAACATCGAAATGTTGATTACTCAATATTTACGTGATGCTAAATTTGCTCTTATTGAAGTTCAAGGTGGTTTAGCTAAAAAGAATTTCTCTACATGGTGTGCTGATTTAACTTTAGCAATTAATATCTTTAACCACTTTGCTGATTTTACTAAAGAGCATTTCAATTATTATTTAGAAGAAGCTAAAAAATACCAAGCTGAAACGGGTCACAGTAACACTTCACAAGAATACAAAGCTTATTTTGAACAAGGTAATTCTATGTATTTCCATGATGTCTTACATAGTGTTTTTGACCTTTCTAGAAAACTTGATTTAAGTATTGATGATTTTAAAGAAGCTCTAGCCTCTGATGGGTTAAACGCTGCTGATTATCAATTACCTGAGAAAAAAGTTTTTGAAGGTAAATAATTTTTCTTAATTAAATAATCCGTACCCTATAAAAATTTTCAATAAATTTTGTAAGGTACGGATTATTTTTTATTCTTCCCAGTCATTAATAAAATCTTCTACAAACATCTCCATCAAATTTTGCTTTCTTTCAGCCATTTTTTTAGCGGTCTGCGTTTGCATCATTCCTCTTAATTTAAACAATTTTTCATAAAAATGATTGATCACCGTTTGATTAATTCGGTAATCTTCTTTGGTCATATTTTCTCTAGGGGGAAAAGAAGCGTCATACATAGCGTGACCTTTTCGCCCACCATAATAAAAAGTTCGACCAATCCCAATAGCACCAATCGCATCAAGTCGATCCGCATCTTGTACAATTTGAGCTTCTAAAGATAAAATTTCATCACCCTGTTCTAATTGATGACTAAAAGAAACATGATCAATAACTTCGAAAATATGTAGACTTTCTTTTTCACTAATTCCTATTTCATTCATAAAGCTTATTAATGACTGTCTAGCGAGCTCAATATCAGAAACTAATTTATCGTCCAGCACATCATGCAAATAAGCCCCTGAAAGAATAATAAATAAGTTACCACCTTCTACTTTTTGAATTTTTTCAGCAGATCTTACCACACGATAAATATGGTCCATATTATGCCCTGTTTTATCGTTTAGTAGAACTTTTTCAGTATACTCTTTGATTTGTTCTAGTTGTTTTAATTCTTTTTGGTTCATACTCACACTCCTATCTTTTTCACTAGTTTACCAATAAAGAAGACTCTTGGCGATTGTGTTGATTCCTTTATTTTTGTTACAATGTAAAGAAAAGGAGGATTCTTATGGCAACTCATATTATGTGGTTTCGAAAAGATTTAAGACTGGAAGATAATACAGCATTTAACGAAGCTCTCGCATCACTAACTTCAGAAGATAAACTTCTATGTATCTTTCATATTAATGATCAACAATTACGGATTGGCACTAAAAGTCATGACTATTTTTTTTCATCCCTAGATTATTTTATTTCAGATGCCAGCAATCAACAATTGACCATTCATTTGTTAACTAGTGATATTATTGAAGCCTTTGATTCTTTATTAACAACCTATTCAGATACAACACAACTTTTTTTCAATCTAGACAATCGTGGCTTTGGTAGAAAAAGAGATTTAACCATAACTGCCTTTCTACAATCAAAAGGTATTCAAGTTAATTCATACGAAGAAAATCATTTACATCAAGCCACAGAAATTAAAAAGCCAGATGGAACACATTATAAGATGTTTACGCCATACTACAAAAAATGGCGACAATTACCTAAACGACCTTATCAAAAAAATAATCTTACGTATTACTTAGAAAAATTCATTCATCAACCACAACATTTTAAAATAGGAACACAAACTTTAAACAACTTACTAGATAATCGCCAAACTGATTTTTCAAGTGACGTTGGTGAAATACAGGCTAACACACAACTAAATACCTTCATTATGACTCACTTAGAAAAGTATGATACAAATAGAGATTATCCTTTTTTAGATAGCACAAGCCATCTATCATCATATCTTTCAACTGGTACTATCTCTATCAGAAAAATTTACCAAGCCTGTCAAACCTTACCTGATAGTGACGGAAAGGAAATATTTATAAAAGAACTTGCTTGGCGAGATTTTTATCATATGATTTATTTTTATTATCCTAATCAGTACCAAGAAGAATTAAAAGAAAAATACCAACAGCTACCTTGGCAACAAGAAAGTAGCGTTTTTGAAAAATGGAAGACAGGTCAAACCGGCTATCCTATTATTGATGCGGCTATGAGACAGTTAAACGAAACTGGTTGGATGCATAATCGGTTAAGAATGTTAGTCGCATCTTTTCTGACAAAAGATTTACTCATTGATTGGCGCTTAGGAGAAAGATATTTTTCTGAACAACTAATCGATTATGATGCAGCAAGTAACATTGGTGGCTGGCAATGGGCAGCTTCGACTGGAACAGATGCCGTTCCCTATTTCCGAATTTTTAATCCTACTACGCAAGGTATAAAGTTCGATAAAGAGGCTGAATTTATTAAAAAATTTGTGCCAGAGCTTGCTAAATTACCTATAAAATATTGTCATGAACCCAGTCTGATGCCTAAAAATTTGCAAGATGATTTTGACTTTGAAACAGGAATTGATTATCCATTCCCTATTGTGGAGCATAAAATGGCGAGAGAGAGAGCTTTGGAGTGGTTTGTCTAGATAATAATATTTCATTTTCACAATAAAGAACTTAAAAAAATCTATTAAGGATAATGAAGACGCTCTTGGGTATCCTACTGGTTGAATTTCTTTTAGTTACTTTTAATTCTGCATATGGTTCATTGCGCTTCAAATAAAATTTTGTCCTATTATTTTTTAATCTTTATCTGAGTTACAATTATTAAGCACAACATCAACACACAACTAAACACGGTCACTTGAAGACCAGTTATAAAATTAATTTTGGGATTACTCAACGACTTGCCTAACATACCAGTAGTAGTCGTTAGACTATTTAGGTAAGTCGTTGGTAATAGATGTGCTATTTGACTCATCGGTTGTATCACATGAATTAACAACATCGGAGAAAGAATCAGCAGCAATGAAATAAAGAGAGCCGTTAGTTGATTCCTTAGTACGTCATTAAGCCAGTAAACTAATAAGATACAGAATACTAGCGAAGAAAGAAATAAAATAATCGTAGGTAAATAAAGCGATTGCATATTTTGATAATAAAATTTATCACTTGAAACAGCATAAGATAAAACTGGGTACTCACTTGATCCAATTCCAAAAATAGCGCTAGAAATGACTAATGAGATGATTAAATATAGAAAAAAAACACTAAAACCAAGCCCGATCCCTAACAACAGATTTTGTTTTATAGCGTTTGATTTTGTATAAGGTAATAAAGATGATTTGTTTATTCTTTCATAAAATTGCCCTGAGTATACTTGTGTTAATAAATATATAATGGAGATAACAACGAGTAGCGGTAATAAGTTGTTCATGCTCCACATCATGAAAGTCAATCCCTTTGTCGGAAAATCAGGATCCTGATAGGGTATATTGGCTTTTTTCAGATACTGATAAAACATACCTTCATTTTCTAGTGCTTGTTGGATATCCAGATAACCGTCTTTACTGTTTTCAACTATTTGTTTATTTTCTGAATTTATTTTTAGTAATTTTCCATAAACTGATTGCCAATTCCCTAAATCCATTTGATTTATTACTTCTTCTGCTTGTTGTAATTGCTGTTGATTCATCTCAATAATTTCCTTTATATTTATAACTGAAGCTTCTGAATTTGTTTCATTTTCTAAATCATGCTTTCCTTTACTTATCCGTTCTCTATTTTCCTGAATGGTCGTTGTTAAATTTGCCTTTAATCCTGTTTTATCATAATTCGCAGCATTGGAAAACAAACAAATTAGAATAAGTGAAATGCTCAAAATTAGTGGAATATAGTTAAACTTGTTTTTCAAAATCCCCTTCAACTGAAATTTTAAGTAAGCCATTAGGATGCACCTCCATAGTATTAGACGCCAAACTCATACAATAGTCACACTCACTTATGATATCTTCTTTGTAGTGAGATGAAATAATTACCATTTTGTTTTCTTCCTTAACAAGTTTATTTAATTGCTTGAACAACTTTTTTCGACTATTTTCATCTAAACCACTTGTAATTTCATCCATCAATAAACACTTCGCATCACTCACCACATACATTGCAATAATCAGTCTTTGCTTCATTCCTAGTGAGTATTTTTTTATTGGTAAATGAATATAGTCACTCATATCCCAGTAATTCACTATTTCCTCTATTTTTTTCTGTGATTTCCAAGCTTTTTTAACAAACTCTAAATAGTCTTTTCCAGATAAATTTTTATCTAACCACTCTGATAGTTCAAAATAAAAAACATCTCTTTTACTTTGAGAAATTTTTTTCCCGTTAATTTTAATATCCCCATTTTTAAAAGGCAGAAGTCCTGTTACTGTTCTAAAAAAGGTCGTCTTCCCTGCACCGTTAATTGCCACTAACCCATACAAATTACCTAATTCAAATTGGTAACTAAAATCATTAATAATTGGCATTCTTGAAACGATAGATAGATTTTTTATCTTTAACATCTCTCTTACCTCCTAACTATTAATTGCTTGATATTCCTTCTTCGATAAACTTTTGATTTCTAACAGATTTTTTCTATTAACATTTAGATACTCATTAATTTCTTTTATTAATTTAGCATCACTAGCATAGAAAATACGTTCATCTATTGGCTTTTTAGGTTCATTCTCTAAATAGTTCATTTTTTCGTCAACTCTAATAAGTTCCATTTCTGAATTTTTTATAGGAACATAAACAAGTATCGTTTGATCATCCACGTATATCATACTTAGCATCTCTTTTTCATTTTTCTTATACGCACCAGAAATTTTTGTTTTATGATTGAACTTCAAATAATTATTTCTAACCTCCGATGCTAAACTTTCTTTTGCCACCATCAATATCACATTACCTTCTTTTTTTTCATATAGATAATTTTCTTTCGGAACATCGGAATTTTTTGTATTTGGAAAATCATTTTGAATAGTTACTTCTTCCCAATTTTTACTAAAATAATTTTGTTTGATGACAATTCCAGACATCCAGATAATATTTAATACAATAAAAATCGTAACTAACAAACCTGTTCCTAAAATAATTCGCTGATATCTTTTTTTCAACTTGGCATCTTTTATTATTTTCTTTTCCATAAACGTGTCTTCTTTTAATAACTCGTCTAAACTGATTCCGTAAACTTCACTCAATTTAATTAAACTTTCAATATCTGGATAACTTCGCTCATTCTCCCAATTTGAAATCGTTTGTCTTGAAACATGTAAACTTTGCGCTACTGTTTCTTGCGTCTGTCCGGATTCATTTCTCAGTTTTTTTAATCTTTCACCAAATTTCATTTCTACCACAACCTTTCCTAACTTCACTGTAAAATACTTACTTAAATTATACTAGATTAGATCGTTAGCATCGCTATGTTTTACTAAAATAAGCATGCTTAGAATCTTTGCATGCTGATATAACAGTCTTTATCCCCCTTGGTATTAAAAATCAAATCATTTCAAGAAGAAATTTTATTCCTTTTTAAAATAAAATGATATCGTTTTATTGAAATATTATTCCAAAAAAGTTATACTGTAGTCAAATAAATAAAGGAGGCGCTTTACATGTTCGGTTTTTCAGTGTTTCTAGGTTCTGACATGTCTCAAGAAACGGAAAATTATCTCGTTGAGATGAGTCAAAACGGATTCGTTGGCATTTTCACGTCCATGCATATTCCAGAAGATGATCAATCTCAATACGTCAGTCGTATCACTCATCTAGGTAAACTAGCTAAACAGCAACAACTTAATCTAATGGTTGATATTTCAACTAAAGGTTTAGCTACTCTAGGAATGGATATTAATGGTGATCTAAATAAAATAACCGACTTCGGGATTACAGGGCTTCGAATGGATTACGGTATTCCAATGAAAACTATCGCTCATGTTTCCCACCAATTAACAGTTGGATTAAATGCTAGTACACTTTCTTTAGATGATGTCGCTGAGTTAAAAAAATATGATGCTCAGTTTTCTAATATGGAATTTTGGCATAATTACTATCCACGTGTTGAAACAGGATTAGAACGAGATGACTTTATTAAAAAAAATGTCTGGTTAAAAGAATTAGGCGGAAAAATTATTTCATTCACTCCTGGAGATAAGGTATTAAGGGGACCTCTTTTCTGTGGATTACCGACCTTAGAGGAACATCGTTTCACACATCCACTGGCAGCTGGGATTGATATGTTAACAGAGTGCCTTGTGGATGAAGTTTATATTGGGGATGAACAAATATCCGTTGGAACAATGAATCAGTTTAAACATTATCAAGAACATCAGATCATTCAACTTAATAGTCAGTTTAATACTGAAGATTATCAAGAACTTTTAACAGACGTGCATACAAATCGAATGGATACTGCCCGTGACGTTGTTCGCAGTCAAGAAGCTAGATTTAAAGAATTACCATTTATCAATCAACTTAACACCATTGAGCGTTTCAAAGGAGCGATTACTCTAGATAATCATCTTTATGATCGTTACGCTGGGGAGCTGCAAATCGTAAAAAATGAACTTGCTGCTGATCCTCGTGTCAACGTCATGGGAAAAGTAATTGATAAAGATTTAGATTTAATTAAATGGATAACAGCTGGTCAAAAATACCAGTTTATTAGAAAGGATTAGCCGATGGATTTAACTAAATTAACAACTGAAAAAAGAAATGACCGTACGATGCACTTAGATGAGCTATCATCTCTTGAGATTTTAACCATCATGAATGAAGAGGATGCTAAGGTACCTTTAGCAATTAAAGAAGAACTCCCTACTATTAATACCGTTGTTGAAGAAATTATTAAATCATTTAATAAAGGAGGTCGCTTAATTTATATTGGTGCTGGAACAAGTGGACGATTAGGTATTTTAGATGCTGCTGAATGTGTGCCAACATTTGGAACAGATCCTGAAATGGTACAAGGGATTATCGCTGGTGGAAACTCTGCCATGACTGTTGCTGTTGAAGGTGCTGAGGATTCTAAAGAACTTGCTATGGAAGATTTGAAACATATCAAGCTAACTGAAAATGACACCGTAATCGGGATTGCCGCAAGTGGCCGTACACCTTATGTTATTGGTGGTTTAGAATATGCTAAAAGTGTCAATGCAACAACTGCAACAATTTCTTGTAACAAAAATGCCGAAATTAGTGACTATGCTGAATTTCCAATCGAAGTAGATGCTGGAGCTGAAGTTTTAACTGGTTCTACTCGACTAAAAGCTGGTACAAGTCAAAAACTACTTTTAAATATGCTTTCAACAGTTTCTATGATTGGGATTGGAAAAGTTTATAAAAATCTAATGGTTGATGTAAAAGCAACTAATGAAAAATTAGTGGAACGTTCAAAACGTATTATAATGGAAGCTACAGGGTGTGATTATCCTACAGCAGAAAAAACGTTTGATACAGCCGATGAAAATGTAAAACTTGCTATTATTATGATTTTAACAGATGTGACAAAAGACATCGCTGCTGAAAAATTAGTTAAGGGAAAAGGATTTATTAAAAATAGTATTTAATTGGGGGAAATTAAAATGACAGATCGTATACAAAATATTGCTAATGGCATTTACGATAATGTAGGTGGCATTAAAAATGTGAATAAAATCGTTCACTGTATGACACGTGTTAGAATGGAAATTGAAGACTACACTCAAGTCGACCTTGAAAAATTAAAACAAGTGGAAGGTGTCTTAGGTGTTGTTGAAGACGATACATTACAAGTAGTTGTTGGGCCTGGAACAGTGAATAAAGTTGCTCAGGCAATGGTTGATATGGCTGGTGTTAAATTGGGGGAAGTTCTAACCCACACAACATCTGGAAAAGATGCTGTGGAAGCAAAAGCAGCACAAGTGAAAGCCGACGTTAAAAAGAAAAACCAAAAACCTTGGTCTAAAGCGTTAAAATCAATTGCTAATATTTTCGTTCCTTTAATTCCAGCCTTTGTTGGTGCCGGAATTATTGGTGGGATTGCTTCAGTTTTAATCAACTTAATGACAGCTGGTCACATTAGTGGGGATAACTGGACTCACATTATTACTATCCTAAAAATTGTTCAAAGTGGTGTCTTTGCTTATCTTAATATTTATGTTGGGATTAACGCAGCCACAGAGTTTGGTGCTTCGCCAAGTTTAGGTGGTGTTATCGGTGGGATTATTATGCTTACAGGTGTCACTCCTGAAAATCCCCTTCCTAATATCTTTACTGGTGGGAATTTAAGTCCTAACCAAGGTGGGATTATCGGTGTTATTTTAGCAGTCTTCTTAATGTCAATGATTGAGAAAAAATTACACAAAGTAGTACCTGAATCAATCGATATCATCATTACACCAACCGTCACCCTTTTAACAATGGTTATGATTACTATTTTCCTAATCATGCCTGTTGCTGGAGCAATATCTGCCGGTTTAGTTGGTTTCATTAACTGGGTTTTAGGCGTTGGTGGGGCTTTTGCTGGCTTTATGCTAGGCGCTTTATTCTTACCAATGGTTATGTTTGGACTTCACCAAATATTAACACCGATTCATTTAGAAATGATTACAAACAATGGTTACACATTATTATTACCTATCCTAGCTATGGCTGGTGCTGGTCAAGTTGGTGCAGCAATCGCTCTTTGGGTTCGTTGTCGCAAAAATAAACAATTAACTGAAATGATCAAAGGTGCTTTACCTGTTGGTATTTTAGGAATTGGTGAACCTTTAATTTACGGTGTAACTTTACCTTTAGGTCGTCCATTTATTACTGCCTGTATCGGTGGTGGTATCGGTGGTGCTGTTATTGGATTATTCGGTAACGTGGGTGCTACTTCAATTGGACCTAGTGGAGTTGCTTTAATTCCTTTAATTAATAACGGTCACATGATGCAATATGTTATCGGTTTATTAGCAGCTTACGCTGGTGGCTTTTTAGCAACATACTTCTTTGGAACAAACCCAGAAATGCGAGTTGAACAATAAGATGAAAAAAGCTGTTATTTTTGATATGGATGGCGTCATCATCCAATCAGAAATATTCTATCTCAAACGACGTGAATTATTTTTTGAAGAACAGGGGATTATTGTCTCAGATGATTTTCAGCAAAATACGATTGGTTCTAATCCAAAAGCAATGTTTGAAGCTCTTTTCCCTAATGATTTAGAAAAACAACAAGAAATGTTAACTGCTTTTTCTAATTTTAGAAAAGATTTCAAAGTCGACTATTCAGAAATGTTAACTGATCATATTCAGGAAGTTTTAACTTGGCTAAAATCAAACGGCTATAAAGTCGGTTTAGCTTCTGCTGGAGAATATCTCTCTTTAGTCAATGTATTGGAAATTACGAAATTAACCGAATTTTTCGATGTGGTTGTTAGTGGCGCTGATATGCCTAAGTCAAAACCTGCTCCCGATGTTTACTTGGCAACTGCTAAAAAATTAGACGTTGACCCTAGTGAATGTGTGGCAATTGAAGACTCTACTTACGGGATTCAAGCAGCTATTTCAGCTGGAATGGACTGTTTAGCTTTAAAACCTAGAGATTTTGATATTAACCAAAGTCAGGCGACAGAGATTATGCTATCTCTTAAAGAAATTCCAACCTGGCTAACGAGATAGATTTTAAGACATACAACCTTTATAATGGTGTTGTATGTCTTTTATTCTTTAATGAGAGGGTTGTAAAAAAATGAAATATAATATTATTTATATCATGAAAGAAAAATTGAATAGTTTATCAAAAGCTGAAAAAAAATTAGCTCTTTGGATTATGGAAAACCCTCAACAAGTGATTAATATGAATGTCACTCATTTGGCAAAAGAAGCTAATTCAAGTCCTGCTACAATTGTTCGTTTATGCTATTCTCTTGGTCTAAGTGGCTTTACTGATTTAAAAATACAATTATCTAAAAATCTTCCTCAAATTGAAGAAAATTTACACACAGATATCATTAAAGATGAAACCATTGATAATATTAAGAAGAAACTCAAATTTAATTTGAATAATAGTTTTGAAGAAACCTTTAATTTACTAAATGATCAAGCAATTTCCCAAGCGATTGCTTACATTGAACAAAATACTACTATTTTCACCTTTGGACTAGGTGCTTCTGGTATCGTTTCTGAAGATATTTATCAAAAATTCACTCGAATCGGACGGAATGTAATTTTCAGTAAAGACCATCACTTGATGTCAACTTCTCTTGTGAGCAATTCTTTATCGGGAACTTTTATTGCTATTTCTAATTCTGGAGAAAAACAAGAAGTCATTCATTTAGCTCGAATCGCTAAAAATCAAAACATTCCAGTTATTGTTATTACTAGCGCACCTGATTCCAGTTTGGCAGTCATTGCAGATTGCCTCTTAATTACATCCAGTGGAAGTGAAGCCCCTATTAGAAGCTCAGCAACTAACTCAATGATGGTCCAGTTATTTGCAGCAGATATTTTATTCTCAACCTACGCTTCTAAAAACTACGAAGAAACAATGAATAAATTAAATGTCTCTAAAAAAATTATTGATACTTTAAAATAGCGTGAATAAAAAATCGTTATGCTCCGAGTAACTGGAGGTAACAACAAACAATCCACGCTTTTGGGATTGATTGTTGTTAGTGAAGTTACCGAAGGAGCAGATTTTTTATCCCGGACTAAATAGCGTGGTGAAAAAGGCGTTATGCTCCAAGCAACTGGAGAAAATTATCAACAATCCCGGTTTTGGATTTTTTATAATTTTTGAAGTTGCCGTAGGAGCTGCCTTTTGAACCCGGACTAATAGCGTGGATAAAAAATCGTTTTGCTCTGAGTAACTGGAGGTAACAACAAACAATCCACGTTTTTGGGATTGATTGTTGTTAGTGAAGTTACCGAAGGAGCAGATTTTTTATCCCGGACTAAATAGCGTGGTGAAAAAGGCGTTATGCTCCAAGCAACTGGAGGAAATCACACGTACAAAGAAAGAGACCTATGACTAAC
>CAUQFM010000040.1:0-18385 GCA_963517295.1 uncultured Vagococcus sp. | reverse complement strand
AATGTTGATTTACCAGAACCATTGATTCCGATTAAGCCAACAGCTTCTCCTGCGTAAACTTTTAAATCGATTCCTTTTAATCCCCAAAAATGAGGAACACTTTTTTCAGAGAACTTAAATAGTGCTTTAATTTTGTCTGATTTTTTCTTATATAAATCGTATTCTTTTGTAATCATTGTTAATTCAACTTTTACATTTTCATCTTGTTTCAAAATTGTCTCATCCTATCTTTGTTTCATTGAAACCTCATAGAGATTTTACACTAAATTTGACTTTTTTTCAAAATTACTTGAAAAACTTACTACATTCTTAGGACATTATACTAAAAAAAGAGGGAAAAAGGTTATTTTTTCTACCCTCTCCCCTTACTTTCTTTTTCTAATTTGCAACTGCCATCCCATCATTTGGAAACGTTTCTGGTGATACAACACCATTTGATTCAAAATTAAATCCTGGCTCATCTCTTTCATCTTTTTGATCTAATCCTAATGAAAGGCGCATTTTATGCGAGATGTAATCAACGCTGTCTTGATGTAAGCCAACCATACTGACAATATCTCCGTACTGTGGATAATCAAAACTCATCCATGAAAAGACATGAGATTCAAATTTATAATCTTTTGTTAAACCTGATTGAGCGATTGATAGAATTTTATTAGAAGGCATGTCTGTTTTTATATGACCGTCTAAAGCTTCTAGAATACTCTTATACTTAGCAATTGTCCCTACGTCCATTGCTTTTTTCGCAATAGCTTCAACCACTTCTTGCTGTCTTTTACCGCGTTCAATATCATTATCAATATAACGTGTTCTTGAGAAAGCTAAAGCTTGTTCTCCATTCAGTTTGTGATGACCTTCTTTAAGTTCAACCACTTTTTTACCTTGTGAGTTTTGTTCGGTTAAAGTGAATGGCACATCCATCTCAATTCCACCAAGTGCATCTACAATATTTTCAAATGCTTGAAAATCTGCTGTTGCGTAGTAATTAATCGGTACTTTTACTAAATTTTCAACAGCGTCGATAGTAGAATCAATTCCACCATAAGCAAACGCTGAATTAATCTTATCTTTACCAACAAAATCTTTTGAGTTAATACTTGCATAGGTATCTCGAGGGATACTTGTAATATTAACTAACTCTTCTTTGGGATTGATTGTTAAGAGTAACATCGAATCCGTTCTCGCACTTCCCAAATCACGTTCACTATTATCATCTAAGCCTAAAATCAAAATAGAGATTGGATCTTTTTGAACGTCTATTTTGTCATTTTGGACGCTTTTTGACGTTCTTGGTTGGTATGATTTGTTAAGAAAATCGTTTGTATCCATAAGACCTTTTACTACATAAACTAAGCCACCTAAAATTGTGATTAGCAAAACAATCGTTAAAGATTGCCAAACCATCGTGAATTTCTTTTTAGGCTTTCGTTTTTTACTCCTGTTGTTATCTTTTGTTAAATTGTTTAAATCTTCACTATCATTTTTTCTTTTATCTTTTTTTCTTGTCAATGTCAAAACTCCTACGTTTTAAATTATTATTCGTTAGTATAACATAGGATATCTGTCAAAAATAGATAATCCTGATTTTTTTACACTTCTTAAAGAATTCCTTATAATTTTTCGCATTGTTTCACTTCTAAAACTCGTGTATAATATTGATGAATTATGAAAGTAGGTAAACTATCCATGGATTTCATTTTAAAGGTGGCTTTACGTTTATTTTTAACAATGATCCTAGCCTTAGTTTTAACACCTTTAGTAAAAAAATTAGCTTGTAAAATAGGCGCTGTAGACAAACCAAATGCTAGAAGGATTAATAAAACTCCCATGCCAACAGCTGGTGGACTAGCTATTTATATTGCTTTTTCAATCTCTGTTTTATTTCTTTTTCCTGATTTAATTCCCTTTAATTACGGCTTACATCTTGTTATATCCTCTGGAATTGTTGTTTTAACAGGATTAATCGATGATATTTTTGAATTAAACCCAAAGCAAAAATTATTTGGCATCACCGCTGCTGCTCTTTATGTTTGTTTCGTCTTTGATATCACAATGAGCACGATTACTTTGCCTCATATTGGTCTCGTACCTTTAGAATGGTTAAGTTACCCGATTACTGTCCTTTGGATTGTTGCTTTGACAAACGCTGTTAATTTAGTTGACGGTTTAGATGGTTTGGCTTCTGGTATTTCAATCATTGCACTGACAACAATCGGTATCGTAGGTTATGTAGCGTCCTCTTCTGGTGCTGTTAAGTTACAAGTTCCATTAGCTATTTTTATTTTATTAATGAGTGTTCTAGGATTTTTCCCGTTTAATTTTTATCCCGCAAAAATATTTTTAGGTGATACGGGCGCTCTTTTACTTGGATTTTTAATATCCGTCTTATCCATTCAGGGGCTTAAAAATGCGACATTCATCACTTTAATTACACCTTTAGTTATTTTAGGTGTTCCGATTACAGATACTTTGTTTGCGATGATCAGAAGATGGTTAAATAAGCGCCCTATTTCTTCTGCGGATAAGATGCATTTACATCATCGACTTCTTTCTCTTGGCTTTACGCATAGAGGAGCAGTTCTTGCTATCTATTGTATGTCCTTAATTTTTTCACTCATTGCTCTTTTATATCTATTCACTAATACATGGGCAACCGTTCTTTTAACTATAGCTTGTCTGTTTGGTTTAGAGATCTTTATTGAGATGATTGGTTTAACAGGTGTTGATAAGCAACCACTTTTAAACTCCTTAAAATTTTTAGGAAACCGAGCGTACCGTCAAGAAGTCATAAAAAAAAGAAAAGAACAAGACTAAAACATTAGATGTTTTGATCTTGTTCTTTTTTGTTATTCTCATTGTCATCATTTTTGTCTAATTTTTTTGCTATGTAGTCACCTACAATATTCTTTTTAGGTTCAATGGACCCATAGTAGTATTTTTCTAGAGTTACATTAATCACACCACCAATAATAATTAAGGTAGCTGCTATGTTTAGCCATAATATAAAGAAAATAAAACTTCCGATAAACCCATAACTACTAATCCTTTTAGAAAAATTGTTGATATAAATCCCATAAAACTGAGTCACTCCCATCCAGCCGATTGTTGTAAACAAAGAGCCTGGGATAATCGTTTTAAAATGAATTTTAGCACTTGGAACATAATAGTATAGCATGGATAAAATTAAAAGTAACACAGTTGATGTAACTGGCCACTTCAAGGTTTTAAATGTGGTCAGTATTTCTTCTGGATGTCCAAATATTGGTAAGACATATTCTAAAATCGTTTGACCAAATCCCATAATCAGCATCAATAAGCCGATGCCTAAAATCAGGAAAAAGACCATAAAAAACGAAAACAAACGTCGTAAAAATTGGAATTTTTCTCTTTGCACACCATACGCTTTGTCCAAGCTTATGCGGATTGCGTCAACCCCTTTACTCATCGCCCAGAAGGTACCAATGGCTGATATAGAAAGTAAGCTACCACTACTAGTTTTTAGTAGACTACTAATGGTATCTTTCATTGCACTATAAACATCTGGTGGTAACAACTCTTTGATATAAGGTAAGACACTTTTATCATTTAGATTTAAAAATGGTAGAATATTTCCCAATGCAATGAGCAAAGGAAAAAAGGATAGAAGTAAATAGTATGTAATAACAACTGCATAAATAGCTACTTCTGATTGTTTATAAGTTTCAACAAAAGACTTGAACAATTGCTTCCAACCGGCGTCTTTTTTCTCTTGCTCTTGCATCGATCTACTCCTTGATTAGTCTTGTAATGTTAAAATTTTTGGACCTTCTTTAGTAATTGCTAATGTATGTTCATATTGACAAGATAATCCACCATCTTGTGTACGTGCTGTCCAGCCATTGTTATCCATCTTCATTTGCCAAGTACCTGTATTTACCATTGGCTCAATCGTGATAACCATACCTTCTTTCAGACGTAATCCTTTTCCTTTTTCACCATAGTGAGGAACTTGAGGTCCTTCGTGAATCGTTGGTCCAATTCCATGTCCAATAAAATCACGTACAACTGATAAATTTTCAGACTCAACATAAGTTTGAATAGCATGTCCAATATCACCAATTCGGTTTCCTTCTTGTGCTTGATCGATGCCTAAATATAATGCTTTTTTAGTTACTTCCATTAAGTGATCGATTACTGGTGTTGATTTTCCAACAACATAAGCCCAGCATGAATCAGACATAGCGCCTTTGTACTCAACACACATATCTACTTTTATTAAATCATTGTCTTTTAGGATTTCTTTTCTTGGAAAACCATGACAAATTTCATCATTTATACTACAACAAGAAGCATATTTATATCCCTCAAAACCAATTTGTGCAGCTACTGCATTTTTTTCTTTAATCATATTATGAACAAATAACTCAATATCCCAGCTTGTTATACCTGGCTTAATAAAATCACGTAAGCCACGGTGAACACTTGCTAACACTTCGCCTGAATCAGCCATCATTTCTATTTCTCTAGGTGATTTTAATGTAATCATTTATTATTCCCTCTTTCTCTTAATTAGCATTCCTATTTTATCACAATCAGTAAGATACGCCAAATAGCTCCAAAAACATAAAAAATTGATAATAATGTTTATTTTGATATAATTTAAGAGCATTAAATTAAGAAGGGAGTTCTTTTTTGTGACTGTTGCTAAAATTGTTTACGCAAGTCTTACTGGTAATACTGAAGAAATCGCAGATATTGTTGCCGAAGCTTTAGAGGAAAAAAATATTGATGTTGAGATAAATGAGTGTACCCAAATCGATGCGGCTGATTTTTTAGAGGCTGATATTTGTATCGTGGCATCCTATACTTATGATGATTTTGAGCTACCCGATGAAATCATTGATTTTCATGAGGAATTATTAGAACTTGACCTTACTGGTAAAGTTTTCGGCGTAGTCGGTAGTGGGGATTCTTTTTATACTTACTTCTGCCAAGTAGTCGATCAATTTGATAAAGCTTTTATTTCTACTGGTGCGACTAAGGGCGCTGATTCAGTAAAAGTTGAATTAGCAGCTGAGGAAGATGATATTGTTTCTTTAGAAGCCTTTGCTCAAAAACTCGTTGAAACTCAAGCAGCTTTATAGCACTTTGTTAATAGTAAAGGAAATCAGAAGTTATTTTATTCCAATAAAAAAAACAAGAGGCTGACTTATTTTTTTAGTCAGCCTCTTGTTTTTTTATCGAAACTATAAAAGTGCCTTTTACGAACAACTAGTAGTAAAATTTAAAGTTAACTTATACTACTAAAACTAGAACGACGTTATTGTAAAGTTAGGGTTATTTCTTAACGATTTATTAACAATCTTTAAAATACTAACCATCTCTTCGTTTGTAGCATGAATTCTACCGCTTGTTGCTAGTGACGCTAATCCTGTTGCTGTGATCCAGTTACCTAAAAAGGCAGTGTTCATTTCTTCTTCTGTCATACCATTGTATTCTTCTTTTAATTTTGCTTTTTCAAGGAACATTTCTAAACCAAATTTATTTAATAATTCTCCATCAGCGTGTTCTTCAACAAATAATGCTCTAAAAAGCATTTTTTCATTTTTTGCAAACTCAACATAGTTTAACGATAAGTCTATAATTGGGTCACCTGAAATTTCTTTGTTAAATACTTCATCTCTTAAATATTTTTCAACTTCTTCAAAAAACGCTTCTCTTAAATCGTCCATATTTTTGAATTCTAAATAAATGGGTTGAGTTGAGCTTTTCATTTTGCTGGCAATATTTCTTGCAGTAAAACCAGAAAATCCTTCTGTTGCGACAACTTCATGTGCAGCATTTAAAATGTGCTCTCTTGTAATTGTTTTTTTTCTAGCCACGAGATTTCCACCTTTCTTTGTAATCACTATTTTTTATAATAAAAAAACTTTTTTGTTCTTCTATTTATCATAATTGTATCATGATTTTTTAATAATACAAATAATTTAAATTATTTTTTGTAATTTTTTATTTTTTTTAGCTACTTTTTATTCAATTTTTTCAAGTATACTTAATTGATATAAGCTTGTTCTTATGCTACTATTTATAGAAATAAATGTTTTTAGGAGGAATTTATTCATGGTATTAAAAAACTTTGATGCGTTATTAAAAAATTATGCAAAATTGATTACAAAAGTGGGCGTTAATGTTCAAAAATCACATACTGTTGTTGTTCAAATTCAAGTTGAACAAGCACCTTTAGCACGTTTTATTGTCAGTGAAGCTTACAAATTAGGGGCTAAACAAGTTATTGTTCAGTGGACAGATGATTTCATTAGTCGTGAAATGTTTGTTAATGCTGATCAAGAAATCATCGAAACAGTTCCTCAATATAAAATTGATGAGATGAATGATTGGGTAGAAAAAGGCGCTAGTCGTATTAGTGTGGTTTCTCAAAATCCTGATGCTTATGCTGGTGTTGATAATGATCGTCTATCTACTTATCAATTAGCGATGGGTAAAGCAATGATGCCTCTTCGCCAAGCAACACAAGCCAACAAAGTTAGTTGGGTAGTCGTGGCTGCTGCTGGTAGTGAATGGGCTAAAAAAGTCTTTCCTGATTTAAAAACAACCGAAGAACAAGTAGACGCTTTATGGGAATCTATTTTTAAAGTAACACGTATGTATGAAGCTGACCCAATTCTTGCATGGGATAACCATGATAAATTATTAGAAAAAAAATCTGCTGAGTTAAATGCCGAGCAATTCGATGCACTTCATTACACTGCACCAGGTACTGATTTAATCATTGGTTTACCTGATAATCACCACTGGGAAGGTGCTGGTAGTTTAAACGTACGTGGCGAACGCTTTATGGCTAACATGCCAACTGAAGAAGTTTTCACGGCTCCTGATAACCGCCGTATTGACGGTGTTGTAACAAGTACTAAACCTTTAAGCTATTCTGGTAATACTTTAGAAAATATGACGTTTACTTTTAAAGATGGTAAAGTTGTAGATGTTAAAGCTGAAAAAGGTGAGGAAGTATTAAAAAAATTACTTGAAACGGATGAAGGTGCTAAAAGTTTAGGCGAAGTAGCTCTTGTTCCTGACAGTTCTCAAATTTCTCAATCTGGCTTAACTTTCTTTAACACTTTATTTGACGAAAATGCTTCTAATCACTTAGCTTTAGGCTCTGCTTATGCTTTCAATCTCAAAGGTGGAACTGAAATGAGTGAAGAAGAATTAATTGCTGCTGGATTAAACCGCAGCCAAACTCACGTTGATTTCATGATTGGTTCTAATAAAATGAATATCGATGGTATTAAAAAAGATGGCACTCTCGTTCCTGTATTCAGAAACGGTGAATGGGCATAATAAAAATAACGCATGATTTCAGCTCCAAAGGCTGATTTCATGCGTTTTTTACTGGTTTTAATTTTTATACGTCCACGAGAGGATTCGAACCTCCGGCCTACCGCTTAGGAGGCGGTCGCTCTATCCGACTGAGCTACGAGGACTTGAAATTAACACTACTATTCTCTCACTAACCCACGTAAATGTCCATCTCAATTTTTTTAACCATAACTTTTTTCAATCGCACTTAACATACCAATAAATTTTTTCTTTTTAAAAAATCCTAAAACAATTCCGAATAACATATCATTCATTTTTTGAAGAGTACCATGAGAAACCATTTCTTCTTTATAGGTGATTTCACACTCTCTATCATTAATTTTTTTTATTTTATATTGAACTGTAAAATCATTATTAGAGGTTGTTGTTCTATATTGGTATTCTTCATTTTCTTTTAACTTTTGAATAGTTATCTTCGCTTTACTACTTTTAGAAAATTCTTTTACATATGTATAATTTTCAACGTTTTTTAATTCTATAGCATTACCGGTTGATTGAGTGATATCATATAAAATCGATTCTGTTATTTTTTTATAAAAAAATGTTGCTGGTACATTTAAATTCCTTTTAATTTCCATTATGTTTATCCTCTTTGCTTTCCTTTATTCCTTTAAAAAATAAAATACCACCACTCGTGATAAAGAAAACTGAACTTGTCATTAATAAAAAATCATATTGCTGTTTGGCTGGATTAACACTAAATAAAAACATTATTAAACCAATACTAGCCAAAAATAATCCGTTTTTAAGCATATTTGCCCCACTCTCTTTTTAAATTGCTGTCGCTTGAAAGAAAAGTATATTTCCCCAAATTTGTGCTTTTATAATATCTTTAGCTTGTTTAGCTGCTAATTCAAAATCAGTCGTTCCTTCTATCTCAAAAATTAATTTAATACCTTTCTTTTTTTTGTACTTGAATCTTATGCCTTCTATTTCTTGTCCATTCAATAACTCAATTATTTTATCTTGTTCCATCGCCACATTAATAGCTATCATTTTATATTCTCCTTATTATTTATAAGGATAAAAAAGTCGCTTAGAAAAAAACGACTTTCAATCCACTCGTTTTGTTGTTTTCTATTTAATCCTCATCACCTGGAACCATTTTATTTGCTGCAATAACAAATGGTGCATAGATAAAGAAAGCTACTACCATACAAATGATAGTTACTACTGGTGCTCGCCAATCTAAACCAGTCGCTAAGAACGATAACAGTATCGGTGGCGTTACCCATACAACTTGCTGCGATACAGGATTAACTAATCCAGCTGTTGTTGCAAAATACCCAATCGCCGTTGTTACTACTGGTGCTAAAATAAATGGAATAAACATAATCGCATTTAATACGATTGGCAAACCAAACATAACTGGTTCGTTAATATTAAAGATACCAGGTCCTAATGATAGTTTACCTACTGCTCTATAGTCTGCTCGTTTTGAAAACATTAAAATCGCAATAATTAAAACTAAAGTTCCACCTGATCCACCAAACATTGTGTACGCATCAAATGAACCACGAACCCATAAATAACCTTGCTCTTTAACTAACTCTACACCACCCTCGTTAAATAAGTTAACATTTTTAATTTGAGCGACACCCCAGATGCCTTCTAAAACTGGTGCTAGAACATTCATGCCATGAATACCAAAGAACCAGAATAATTGAATAAGAATTGAAACTAGTAGAACTGCACCGAATCCCTGTGATAAACCTAATAATGGCTCTGCGATAAATTTTTGTACCCAATCTATAAATAACATACCATCCGTTAATTTGCCAAATACAAAATTAAATGTAGCTATGGCATATAATGCCGCAGTTGCAGGAATAATGGCCGCAAAAGCTTTACTTACTGCTGGTGGTACTTGTTCCGGCATTTTAATAGTAACATTTGCTAACATTAACTTAGCATAAATAATTGTCGCAATGAAGCCTAAAATCATAGCTGTAAAGAAAGCGTTGCCATCTAAATGCGCTAATTTTAGCCAACCCCAACCAGAAGCCGTCAATCCGTCTGACGTTGCACTCCAACCAGCGTCAGCAAATTTATCATTAATAGTTGTCACTAATTCTTTTGGCACAACTGTTTCCACAGTTGTAGAAAATGAAAAAGCAATTCCTTGAATTAAAGCAGATAAGGAAACAATTCCCCCAGCTAACTCATTAACTCCATAAGCTTTTGAAATATTGTATCCCAATGAAAAAGCAAATATTAAACCGGCTATAGCCAATGTTCCATTCCATACGTAACCATTTATTCCAATAATTTCTCTAAAAATGGGTATGGTAGTAGCATCGTAACCATCTATAAACTGTGTTGGTAAATCCCGAATAATTGCATTGATTAATACAGCAACCGATCCAGCCATCGTTGCTGGCATTGTTCCAATAAAAGCATCTCTTAATGCAACTAAATGTTTCTGATTCCCGATTCTTCCCGCAATTGGTAGTAAATATTTTTCAAGCCAAGCTGTTAACGCATTCATTTTTCCTTCTCCCCTTTTTCTTTATCTTCTGATTTTTATGATACTTCTTTTACTTCTCCCTTCTTCATTTATCATATTACTATAAGCAAATTTCGTGCCAACTAATCTTTATTACAATCCTTATTACATCAACAAACTCTATAACATAAAATTTACACTATATAATTTTATTTCTATTACACACTAAAAAAGTGTGTAAAGCGCTATCATTTCCAACAAAAAAAGAAGTCTACTTTCGACTTCTTCACTATATCACTTGTTTATTTCGCTATACGACTATGTAACTCAATAATTTCAACTGCTAAGTCTTTAAAAGCAATCGCTGTCATTAAGTGATCTTGACTATGAACTGTTAATAATGTCACAGTCATATTGTCACCTTGCGCTTCTTTTGTTAACAATCCTGTTTGAGATTGGTGTGCTTGTATTAAGCATTTATCTGCTGATGCTATTTTTTCATTAGCTAATTCGAAATTTCCATCTTTAGCGGCTTGGATTGCTTCCATTGCGTCACTTTTAGCATTTCCTGAATTCATGATTAATCCCATGATTGCTTCTAAGTTTTGTTCATCCATTTTCCTTACCTACCTTACATTCCTTTTTAGTGTTTATTCACCCATTAATTTTAGTGCTGTGTTTAATACATTTTCACCATTCATCATGCCGTAATCAGACATGTTAATAATTTCTAAAGGAATCTTTTTATCTGCTAGTTTTTCTTCCATTTGTGATTTCATAAAACGAACTTGAGGGCCTAATAACATTACATCAATATCTTTTTTTTCAAGTTGAGAATCGACTTCTGATGCTGAAATAGCAAAGATGTCTGCTTCCATTCCTCTTGCTTCAGCTGCTTTTTCCATTTTAGTTACTAATAAACTTGTACTCATTCCTGCCGAACACACTAACATAATTGTTTTTTTTGACATATCAATCACTCCTAAATTTAATTTACACTTATATATAAGCAAAATCCATGCCAACTTTCAGGATGAGAAACGCCTATTACATAAGCTTTTATTACTAATAACAGTATACAATAAAAATTACACACTGCGTTAGTGTGTAATTTTATTTATTCTGCTTTTTAAAATCCAACCAATAAAGAAAACAACTTCCTGGTAGAACAATTATTAATAGTAGCACTAAAACGCTGGTTAGGTTTCTGTTTGAAAAGAAGATAATTCCCATAGTAATAATCGCCATCACTATTAAATATAAATCACTTTTTTCGATACTACTTTTAGTTTTTGGTTTTCTATCAATCATTTTTATCACATCCACTTTTTTCTCTTAAAGTAATTATATACAAATTTTCCTAGCTAATTATTAATATATTATGTTTTATTTCTTAAGTTTTATTAAGTGAACGATAAAAAGATAACGAACGTTACAAATAATGTAATATACGTTATCTTCAGATTAATTTTGAATTTTATTTTTCAAATACATTTCAGTAATATACGCAATTTCATCACTTGGAACTTTTATTTGATATTTTTTTTCTAGAACTAGAATATTCATCTTGACGATATCCATCTCATAACGATGATTCTTTTTAAAAATTGGTAGTTCATTGAATAATCTTTGATGTTTACCAGTTAATAAACTATCCACTAAAAATGAAATATGAAGTAAGATTCCCATATCAACACCTGGTTCTAGCACTAAAGATAATTCTGTTTCGATTTTTTCAGTCACTTCTTTCACTTCATCCAAAAGTTCGTGTAAAGATGAGACACTCTTAATAGCGCCATCTAGTGAGTGAGATAATTCTTCTACAGAAATTTCTTTATAAACTAATTGTCTTAATTTAGTTAATTGATCATCTTTAAAAATATCATAAGCAGAAAAGAAAGGCACGTTTTGATAATTAATATCCACAGTTCCCACAATTGCCTTGATTTCATAAGTATCCATTAATTCATCCATTTTGTTTCTAAAGGCGTTTTTTTCTAAAAACTGCATTTGAATGATTGTTATTTCATCACTTTCTAAGACTGGTTTAATCCGTTCAGCTAACCGATTAGCGACTCCTTCACCGGTAAAACAAGTGACAACAACAGCTTTTTTTAATGATGTGACTTGTTTGAACTGGCTATGGACTGCGGTTTCAAAAGATAATTGGATATTTTGGTAAATCTCTTTCAAACTACGCCCAACACTTGCCATTCTGACAGACTCTAAAACAACCAAAGTACTAACCATCGAAATTGTTTTGGTTGTAATTCCTGTTTCCTTCATCAACATATGACTGAAAGTATTTAAAGAACCCATATCAGTTAAAATTAGGACACCACTTGATAGCTCTTCTTTATTTTGAAGAACATAATTTTTAACTTGTTCATACATCGTAGTGACTTCCATTGTCAATGGCATATTAAACGCAACACCTGATTCAACATCCAGTAAATCTTGAACTGCATCTAACATACTAGACGCCGTTGATTTCCCGTGCATTAATAACAGAACTTTTACTTTATTTTCTTGTTTCTCGATATCATCACTAATATCTAAAGTTAAAAACATCGTAATAAAACCGATTTCATCAAAAGGGATGTCAATCAAAAATTCTTTTTCAATCAAACTAGACAATTCAATAGCTACTTGAAATTCTGTTAAATATTTTTTCCTAATCCCATTTAAATCAGGATGAACAATCATTTTTTCATTTTTAATTCTTTCAATCGTGCTTTGAAGATGCATTGAAAAAGTAAATCGTGTTCTTTCATTGAAGCGACGTTTTAATTTTTCTTCTGCTATATCATAAAGGCGATCGGTTAAATGCCATATCTTAGGATCAATTAATTCTTTATGAATATCATTTCGAGATAGTTCATTCACATACACTTCAAAATACTGATTTAAATTTTTTTCAATGAGTGCTTCTAAATTAATTTCTTCTAACTCTACTTTTGAAAGTGAGGATACTTTATCATCAATAGTTGAATAAACATCCATTTCTTGTGTTTTATCTTGTGTCCAAACCACTTGGTTACTTCCTGGTTTAAAGGTTAAACTAGTAATGGACGACTCAAAGAAACGATCAATTCGATCACCTAAATCTTTTATTTTAAGCAAACCTTTTTGAACTTGTAATGGTAAATCGTTAACACCCACACTTAAATGATCCGTATTATTTGTTCGATAATGTAAAAACGCTTTCGCACAAATCAACTTTAAGTCTCGTTTTACTTGCCCAATATTTCCTTCTGTACTATATAACATAAAGGCTAAAATCACATCACGGTCCACTACAATTCGATTATTTAACCGTCCTGCTTCTTGGGTTAGAAAAAGAGTGATGATTTCAAATCGTTCGTCTAACGTTCTGATATCTAACGAAGGCAGTGTAATACTCATCGGAATTCGTCGATTAAAGGTCGCTAAAAATATATCTGTTGATTCTGTTGTGGCTCCAATAATTTGAACTGAAGCTGAATAGGTCTTCGAACTTTCTCCCAACGGTCGGTAAGTCCCTTTATCAATAAAGGTAAATAACATCTCTTGTCCCTCAGGTGGCAAGCGGTGGATTTCATCTAAGAATAAAATCCCGCCATCTGCTTTAGCGATTAAGCCTGGACTATCTGCATCCGCACCTGTAAAAGCTCCCTTTTTCACCCCAAAAATGTGACTAAATAATAATTGAGGTGTCTGAGCATAATCTGCACAGTTAAAAGAAATAAAAGGCGCATCTTTTTCCATTGATTCTGAACTCAATCCGAACTCATACATACATTCAGCAAAGAGTGATTTACCTGTACCACTTTCTCCAAAAAGAATTGTATGTAGACCTCGAGGTGGATATAACATGGCTGCTTTTGCTTGTTGGATTGATAATTTTAGTGATTCATCTTTCCCAACTAAATTATCAAAAGAAACCAGGTTCATATTTTTCGGTTCTTTTTTAGTGCGCGTTACTGTATACAAAACAGGTCGTCCGTCAATTCGCTCGATTTTTTTTTCTTTAAATAATTCCGATAAATGACGACTAACATTACTTCTTTCTAACTCTAATTGCTCTGCTATGACTAGCGCACTAAGTGGTTCTTTTGCTTCTTGTAAGATGGTAAATATCTGATCTTTTCTACTAGGCATATCCATCCCCCTAATGTCTATTTCCAGTGAATTCCTTTATTTTTATTTCTATTCGTTCTATTTTTTTTCTTTTTCTTAGGTTTTTCTTCGACTACTTTTGATTTCTTAATTATTTTTTTCTCTGTTGGTTTATTAACTTTTTTAGGTTCTTTCTTTTTAGGCTGTTCTGGTAATTCTAATTCTGCCTCTTCTTGTTCAGTTAGGATCTGATTATGACTAACAAAAACTTCCGTTAACTCTTGATCCATGCCTTTTACCATTTTCTTTAATTCACGAATTTCACGCTCATTAACTAAACTGATAACCTCTCCATTTTTGCCCATTCTACCCACACGACCTGAACGGTGGACATAATTTTCAGCATTGATTGAAATATCATACTGAACGACATAAGTTAACTCAGAAAAATCTAAGCCTCTTGCACCGATGTCAGTTGTTAACAAGAGAGAGACTTTATTTTTTTCAAAATCTTCAATCGCTCTTTTTCTTTCTGATTGATGTTGATCAGAAGCAAGGGTTCTATGATCGATATCTAAATAATTTAGACGTTCTGATGCCACACCTAATTCACTTAATTGATTGAAAAAGACGAGACCTTTGAAATCATCCACATAAGATAATCTTCTTAAAGTATCTGATTTTTTTCTGGCTGGCATTTCAATATAAGTATGTCTTATCACACCTTTAGTTGTATCTTCTTTCGTCACATCCACTATTTCTGGTGTCACTTTAAAAAGCGTATCAACTTCTGGTAAAATAACTTGTCCTGTTGCCGAAACTGCAACAATTTGCGTATCTGCCATAACACTCTTCATTACACTTTTAGTGGCGTTGTATTCAACTTGAGCAACCAAATCATCAACTTCATCAAGAACCAACGTCTTAAGTAAATGAGCTTTGATTTTTTTTGCTTTGATTAATTCTAACACTCGTCCTGGTGTTCCGACTAAAACTTCTGGACGTTTTTTTAATCTTTCCATTTGACGACTGATATTAGCGCCACCAATAATACTTTGAATATTTAAATCCAGTGGTTTAATCCATTCTCTTGTCACTTCAGCAACTTGAGAGGCTAATTCTTGAGAAGGCAGTAAAATTAATAATTGATTACCCTCACCTTTTTCCACTGTTAATAACAACGGTAAAAGGTACGCTAAGGTTTTACCTGATCCTGTTGGTGAGATACCTAAAACACTTTTCCCTGTCTTTAAGGGCATAAACATCTCTTCTTGAATTAAAGTAGGTGCTTTAAAATTTTCTTTTTCCCATTTTTCTTGCCATTCTTTTAATAATTCTTCAAACATACTCATATCATTCTCCTAATTTTTATTTGTCCGCATCAAAAATAATGCCTGATTGCTTACGCATATTCTCCATTACTTCATGAACTTCTTTTGCTAATTGAATCCATTTTTGATATTTTTTTTGTTGCTCGACACTCATCGGATTTTGAATCACTTGGCTAAAAGCTACTGCTTCTTCTATCATCGGGTTCTCTGTCTTAGGTTTTCCATAATGAAGTTCAACTAATTTACCCGCTTCACGTTTTTTTACATTAATCTCTTGAATGGAATTAACAGCATCTAAACAAATCGTACTGTCGCTTAGATAAATTTCAGATGGTAAGTAACTATCTGCATTTTTCCCTGTCGTCATGGTAACATCAAATTCATCATATCTAAAAACCATTGTTCCTAGCCCATCAACTTCGGTCACTAGTTTTTGATTAAAATAAAAGCTTTCATTCGGCTTTCCAAACCAACCAATCGCTGTATACACAAGATACACACCTAAATCCATTAAGGCGCCCCCTGAAAATTTAGGTGAGAATATATTAGGTTCTTCACCTCTAAGAACAGCATCGTAACGTGATGAGTATTTCATAAAGTTTAAATTAGCACCTAAGATGTCCTCACGATTTTTAACTAGGGCTCTCACTCGTTCATAATTTTCTTCATGAATATTTCTTGCAGCTTCAAAATAAAAAACCTCTTTTTCTTCTGCTAAATCAATCAATTCTTCGATTTCTTTCAAAGTAGACACAGCTGGTTTTTCAACAATAACATGTTTCCCAGCTTCAATTGCCCCTTTTGCTTGTTCATAATGCAGACTATTGGGTGAAGCGATATAAATAACATCAATATCAGCTAATTCATAAAAATTCAAAATATTTGTTTCACATTTTATTTGATCATTATTATCATATTTTTCAGCAAATTTTTTAGCTCGGCCTTCACTTCTTGAATAAACAGCTTTTAATTGATATTCCTCACTCACGGTAGCAGCTTTAACAAATTCATGTGTAATCCAATTTGTGCCAATAATCCCTAAATTTAACATTTCCCCTCAACCCTTCTCTATCTTAAATGGAATTTCTCTATTTATTTCAACTGAACTAGGTGTCACTTTTGTATTATAAATTTGAACGTCTAATCCTTGAGCTATTCCTCTTTTAAACGCTTCATTTAAAGCTGGTTGCATCACATGATTAATTGTTCCAAACTCGATATTTTCAAATTGCGCCACAAATATGACACCTCTTAAATAACCATCCTGTTCAGATTCAATCAATGTTTCAACATGCTTCAACCCACGTAAAGTTGGTGCATCTGGAAACGAGCCAACCTGATTGTCCTCTAAGGTCATTCCTTTAACTTCTATTAAAAGGCGTTCGCCTAAATTGGTTTCTATCAAAAAGTCAAAACGCGAATCTTTATAGGTATATTCCCGTTTATATGTAAGCTTTTCGCCCTTTAGTATAGCAAATTTTATTAAATTTTGCTTGATTCCTTCTTCTACTAAATCATTTGGAAGTTGGCTATCAATATTAAACCAGGCATTTTTCTTTTTTACGGCTATTAAATCATATTTAGTTTTTCGTGTTGGCTTGTCTTGAAAATTAACCGCCACTTCTACTCCTGGAATAAGTAACTCCTTACATCTCCCTGTATTCTTAACATGAGTGATAATTTCTTCACCATCTTTTTTTAGGCAAGTAGCGATAAATCGATTTTGTCTTTCTTTAAATATTACAATTTCTACTGCTTCATATTCAGCCATTTGATTTCTTCACTCACTTCTTTGTATTGTTTCTTATTGTAACATTTTGTACCACTTTAAATAAGTTTAAATATTTCTAATACTTAACATTAACTCTTACTATTCATGATAAACTTATTTAACGTATTTTTTATGGAAAGTCTGGTGATTATTACGAAGAAAAAAAGCTATGTTATGATTAGTATTACTATATTTATAAGTTGTTTTATTTTATTACTGCAACTACAAGAAAAAGGGAATATTAAAGAGGTCAAACTATCGTTACCAGAATCGGAATATTTTTCAAAACTAGAACTTAAGGACGCTGCTGATGAAATCTCTGACTATTTTAAGAAGAATCAAAAGGGAGCCATTTTAAAAAGTATTACATTTGATCAAGAATTGCATGAAAATGAAATAAAATCCAGATTTAGTACCGGGTTAGACTCAAAAGACCCTTTAGGAAATCAACCAGAAAACATCATCTATATTAAGGCTTCTTTTAATACTGGTTCTTCTAAAATATTTAATTTAAGTTCACACACAGAAGTTGATTATTGGCAATATGTTCTTTCAAGAAAAAATAAAAATAGCCCTTGGTATATTATTGATCAAGGTATTTAAATTTTAGGAGAAAAAAACATGTATAACTATTACGGAAAACTAGCAACCACTGTTTATGAAATAACCAAGCCAGTGGGTACCTCTTTAAATGGGGATATTGATTACTATAGCGAGCGTTTAGAAGGCATCACTGGGAGAATTCTTGAAGCAGGAGTTGGGAGTGGGAGAATGCTCATTCCTTTACTCGAAGAAGGATTTAACGTTGAGGGACTTGATCAATCATCTGATATGCTTTCTGCTTGTGAGAAAAACTTAGAAAAAAGTCAATTGCACACACAATTACATCAAGCAGATCTTTCTGCATTTTCATTAGGACAAAATATTTTTGAAGCAATTATCTTACCCACTGCTACTTTTTGTTTAATCGAAAATGAAAAATTAGCCTATCAAACGCTGACTAACTTTTATCAACACCTAACAGTTGGTGGGAAATTAATTCTTGATTTAGATTTGCCTTTTTACCCAGAAGTGGAAGAATCCACGACGACAAGTTTCACTTTATCAGATAGTGAAGTCATTACCTTTGAGAAAAAAATTATCAGTATTGATTTTTTAGAACAGCACATTATCTATCATCTGACTTATACTCTTTGGAGAGATGGAGAACTCGTCAAAACTGAACTTCAACAATTTTTACTTCGTTGGTACGGAATAAATGAATTGAGGCTCATGCTTGAAAAAATTGGCTTTAAACATATTAGTGTGTCAGCTGATTATGATTTTGAAACACCTCCGACTGATAGTAATCAAACGATTACT